>NZ_MBLN01000037.1:0-1411 GCF_001854645.1 Pseudofrankia sp. EUN1h
TGGGCTCGCTGGGTGTCTGCCATGTCCGGTTCGGCAAGGCGATGCGGGGCGGTCCGCCGCGGCGCCGCGCGGTCGCGACGGTGTTCCCGTGGGCGGCCGGGGTGCTCGAGGAGTACCTGACGGTGGTCCGCCCCCAGTTCCCGGGGTCGGCCGGCCCAGCGGTCTGGCTGACCGAGCGCGGGAACCGGATCTCGACCCGGTCGGTGGACGACCGGTTCGCCCGGTGGCGGGCCGCGGCGGGGCTTCCCGCCGATCTGTCCGTGCACTGTCTGAGGCATTCGTACGTTTCGCACCTGATCGAGGATGGGGTCGATCCGTTGTTCGTCCAGCAGCAGGTCGGCCATTCGTGGGCCTCGACGACCGCGACCTACACCACCGTCGGTGCGGACGCGAAGAACCGGATGCTTACCGCGGCGCTCGCGGCGGTCCTGCACGCCGTGGCCGGGACGGAGGACCGGTGAGCGCGCAGGTCGGCTACTACTGGCATCTGCGGAAGCTGATGGCCGAGCGTGGGCTGTTCGCGACGACGGCGCTGGTCCCGCTGCTCGCCGAGCGGGGTGTCCGGCTTTCGCGCGAGCAGGTCTACCGGCTGGTGACCGGCGTCCCGGAGCGGCTGTCGCTGGTGACGCTCGCCGCGCTCTGCGACATCCTCGGCTGCGCGCCCACAGACCTCGTCGAGCCCTACCGGGGCCGGCCCCGGCGCGCCGCCGACCCCGGTGCGTCCGCGGCACTGGCGGACACGGCACCGTCGGACACGACGGCACCGGCCACGACGGCGCCGCGGGCGGTGTCCTCGCCGGTCGTGATGCCGTTGCGGCCCCGGCGCGCCGAGATCACCGCCGTCCCCGGCCCGGGGACCGGGTCATGACCGGCCCCTGGGCGTCTCGGCTCGAGAAGGTGGCGGCCCGCCGGGTGGCGGTGACCGCGGCGGTGGCGGCCGCCGACCCGGCCCTACCGGCCGACGTGATCGCCGCGGCGGTKGGCGCGGTCAGCGGCGCGAGCCTGCGGCACCTGGCCGACGCGCTGGCCACGGACCCGGCCGCGCTGAGCGTCGGCGCGCCACCGGCGGTCGGACGGCTCGTCGAGACGCTGATCGCGGTCGGTGGCGCGCTGCCGGTGCCGACATGCGCGCGCTGCGGCGCGACCGGCCGTCCGCTGACCCGCCAGGGCGACGGGCAGGGGCTGTGCTCGCGCTGCCACAACCGGGCCCGGGCAACCGCCTGCGTGCGCTGCGGGATCGTCAAACCGGTAGCCGGCCGCGACCCGCAGGGCCAGCCGGTCTGCGCGCGCTGCGCGGACCGGGTCCAACGCCGCTGCGGTGTGTGCGGCACGGTGCGCCGGATCGCGCGGCGCGCGCACGACGGCCAGCCCGACATCTGCGTGAACTGCTTCACGCTCCCGGAGGCGGTCT
>NZ_MBLN01000038.1:0-1149 GCF_001854645.1 Pseudofrankia sp. EUN1h
CACGGCGGCAGACCTAGGCACGCTCCCATTTCACGATCCACGAAAGAACTGACGACTCAGGACACTAGCCAGTAGCACCGAGGAGCCTTACCGCCATGATCTCCCGGGGCCATCTTCCAGGGCTGGTGAGGACCGAAGTGCCTGTTAGCTCGGCGACATGGGCGCAAGCGAGCTCAACGCCCGTCACATGGACCGCCATGGAGCATCGGGGCGCTTAAGGAGATGGCGACCACGAAGCTCAACCGGAAGCACCTAATCATTACGGCCCTCGTCACAATCGGTTTGATCTCCATCGTCATCCGAGCCGTGCGCGAAGCGGATTACAGCTTGGTTGACGCCGCTTACGGGCTTGCCTATGAGGCCCTCCCGACCGCCCTGTTTTACGTTCTCACCGACAGTCTCATCGGACGCTTCGAGACTCGCCAGCAACGGCGTCTCGATGCGCTTCGCCGACTGCGCGGCGCCCCATCCGACTCCAATGCCGCCCTACTGGACGACATCGCTGTGGGTAACGAACTGCGACTCGCGGATATGATAGGCGCGCAGCTTGAAGGCATTGAAATTAGAGGGAAGCGCATTCCCGAGGGCCGGATTGATGGCGCCAACGCCGACCGATGCCACATCATCGACTGTCGGGTGGCAAACCTATCGGCTAGGGGCGCTTCCCTCCGCCTGGCGGTCTTCGATCAATCTAGCTTCACAGCGTCCTCATTCCACGAGGCAGATCTTAGCGGCGCACTCTTTGCCAGCTGCAATCTCCAGGGACGAGACTACTTCCGCGGCGCATCGATGGCCGATGTCCGGTTCGTTGACTGCTCGTTCGGTCCGGGAGTTCTCGAGCATGTCCCGACAGTAGGGCCCAAGTTCATCAGGTGCACTGGTGCGGCCAGTGGCTAGAAGAGCAGGAATACTTTGCCTCGGAGCGCTCAACGAAGATGAGGTCCATGTCGGTACGGTTCCACGAATCCTAATCGAATTGCTTGCAGACAGCGGAGTTAAATACGCGCCCTACGGGGAGATCGTGCTTCCCGATGAGCTCGCCGAACGAGTTCGATCGCACCTAACAAGTCCTGCGCACTCGCATCTCGGCGGTGCTGCTTTCAATGTCGCCCGCATCCTAGCCTCGCTGATTCCTGAGGTCAGAATCGG
>NZ_MBLN01000039.1:0-1049 GCF_001854645.1 Pseudofrankia sp. EUN1h
GGGGCAAAGGAGTCGGTATCGCCGGAGATGTAGATTATGTCGAACTCTCGCGGATCTTGCCTTGATACCCAGGCGGAAATCTGCTGGGGCGTCATCGACCAATATGAATCGTAGTCAACATGGACGTAGCAGAACGGACAGTTGTACGTGCAGTACCGGTTAGCGTGGAGCGGTCCCAGCGAGAGCATGATTCTCTGCTCGAAAATCTCGAATGGTCTGACCCTGGACGCGTCGGCCATCAGCCTGACACCTCCTGCTTGGGCGACCTGTTCTGGTTCAAGACTTTGCCCACCCTACCCGCAACTTGTTCTGCCGCTTCGACCAGAGATGCGCCGTCAAGCGGGCCTAGTTGGCGGACTTTCGCTCCGGCAAGTGCAGATCCAAGGCGGGCGCCTGCGATTGCGCGAAGGAGCGGAGAAGCGAGGAAGGCAAGGAATCCGGCTGTAAACGTAGCGCCGGCACCAGAAGCATCCATTATATCGGCGGCGGGTACCGTATCAGAGGGCACGGTACTTACGTAAGTGTCGCCGCTGTGATCCTGGAAGAAGATGGAAGCGGAGTCGTGCCGCCGGACCACTAGGTACCGAACGCCGGTCCGCATCAGTCGGAGGATCCGATCCGCGACGACCGGCTCATCTTCGACGCGTAGTTGTCCTCCTAGCGCAGACAACTGCCGTGCATTGAGATGGAGCACGTTTGCGCAGCCGATCAGGCGCTCGGCGGCTGGAGCAAGGTCGACAGCCCAGTAGTGCCCGGGGTCAAGCGATACGACCAACTGGTCGGATAACGAGATGGCGCGCTCAATAGCGGTTGCGACAAGCTCGGGAACCTCGGGGTCCAAGATGGACGAGATATGGATGAACTCGAAGGAGGAAATGTAGGGTGGAAGGTCACTCTCGCGGCTCACTAGGTACTCGGAGACCTCGCTGCTGGTTCCGACCGATGTGAGGAGTGTTCGGTCGCCGTCAGCGGTGAAACCAATCGATCGTGCCGGCTCATGCTCGCTGAGCCGCAAGAACTCGGTATCAACACCCAGGTGCTCCAGGCAG
>NZ_MBLN01000040.1:0-1004 GCF_001854645.1 Pseudofrankia sp. EUN1h
GGGCGTGTCATGACGACTGTGTAAGTCGGAGGTGGACCAGGATCGATCTACCTTGATCGGGTAGGTCAGAAATGGACACCGAATGACGCAGAGTGGAACGCTTCGGACAAATGACGAGGCGGCGGCACAGAGAATCGCGGAGGCTTTCGCGCCGGATGCGATCGACGCGTTGTTGAAGGATGCGAAAGCGACCGGAACTCCGGTCGACGGGGTCGACGGTTTGTTGAACCGGATGACGAAGGCGGTCCTGGAGCGTGCCCTGCAGGTCGAGATGACCGACCATCTCGGGTACGAGGTCGGCGATCCGGCCGGTCACGGTACGGGGAACTCCAGGAACGGGATGTCCACGAAGACGGTGTCGACGCGTAACGGGCCGGTCGATATCGAGGTGCCRCGTGACCGGAACGGCTCGTTCGAGCCGACGATCGTGCCGAAACGTGCCCGTCGGATAGGGAACCTCGATGACACGATCCTGTCGTTGTACTCGCGGGGAATGACGACGCGTGACATCGAGGCGCACCTGGGTGAGGTCTACGGGGTCCAGGCGTCCCGGGAGTTGATCTCGAATGTCACCGAGGTGGTGGTCGATGAGATCAAGGCGTGGCAGTCCCGGCCGCTCGACGAGGTCTACCCGATCCTGTATGTGGACGGTCTGCGGATCCGGGTCAAGGACAACGGCGTGGTCACGACCAAGGTCGCCTACCTGGCCGTGGGGGTCGACGTCGACGGGCGCAAGCACGCGCTGGGCTGCTGGATCCAGGATGCCGAGGGGGCGAAGTTCTGGCAGAAGGTCTTGGCCGACCTGCGTAACCGCGGCGTGCGGGACCTGTTGATCGTGTGCTGCGACGGGCTCACCGGCCTGCCCGAGGCCGTCGTCGCGGTCTTTCCCGAGACCGTGGTGCAGACGTGCGTCGTCCATGTGATCCGTAACGCGATGCGTTTCGTTTCCTACAACGACCGGAAGGCCGTCGTCAGGGCCATGAAGGAGATCTACACCGCGCCTA
>NZ_MBLN01000041.1:0-134139 GCF_001854645.1 Pseudofrankia sp. EUN1h
ACCGTCGGGGCGCTGCGCGCCGAGGTCGCCGGCCACGACGTGGAGATCCGCCCGTTCGACAAGGGCCGCTTCGAGATCAAGCACGACGGCATCTCCCTCGCCGAGATGGCCTCGAAGGCTACTGCCTGACGCTGTTTCATTCCGGCCGCCGACGGTCGTCCGCCTCGCGCGGACGGCCGTCGGCGGCGGCTTCCTGACCCCTGGAACGGGCTCCGGGTACACGAGGAAACCCGTGGTCGCGGGGCCCCTCGCCTGGGCTGACCTGCGAGAAGAAGGCGGTTGATCGGGTGAGCGGCACGGCGGAAAGCGCGCGGACCGACGGCGTGTACGCGGGCCCGCCCGCACCCGTCTGGGATGCGAGCTCCTTCTGGGAGCTGGTCCAGCGCCGGGCGGCGGCCACGCCCGACACCGAGCTGCTGCTCGACGATCTCGGCCGGAGCCTGACCGCCGCGCAGTTCCGGCGTGCCGTCGAGCGGGTCGCGGCCGCGCTCGCCGCGCGCGGCGTCGGCGTCGGCACCGTGGTGAGCTGGCAGCTGCCGACGACGCTGGAGTCGGCGGTGCTCATGGTCGCGCTCGCCCGCCTCGGCGCCACCCAGAACCCGATCATCCCGACGCTGCGCGAGCGCGAGGTCGCCTACGTCACCGCGAAGGCGGCTACCTCGCTGTTCGTCACGGTGCCGCGCTGGCGCGGCTTCGACCACGAGGCGATGATCTCCGCGATCAGCGCCGCGCGCGTCGACGCCGGTGAACCCGCCATCGACGTACTGCTCGTCGACCATCGCGCGATCGCGCTCGGCGAACCCGGTGCCGCGGCGGCGGGTTCGCCGAACGACCACCTTGCCCTGCCGAGTCTTGCCCTGCCGATGGCCGCCGAGTCCGAGCCGGTCCCACCCCCGGCGCCGCCGGCCGGGCCGCGGGAGGCCCGCTGGATCTACAGCACCTCGGGCACCACCGCGGACCCGAAGGGCGTGCTGCACACCGATGTCTCGGTGTCGGTCGCGGCCCGCGGCAGCGTCTCCGGCGTCGCGTCGACGCCCGCCGACCTCTATCCGATCGCGTTCCCGATCGCCCACATCGGCGGCGCCGTCATGCTCTCCGCGTCGCTGCTGTCCGGGATGCGGCTGCTGCTGCTCGACAGCTTCGACGCCGAGGCGTCCCCGCGGACGATGGCGGCGCTCGGCGCGACCTTCCTCGGCTCGGCCCTGCCGTTCCTGCGGGCGTACATCGCCGCCGCGGCCGCCGACCGGGCGAAGGACCCCGACGCGGTGCTGTTCCCGAAGCTGCGGGCGGCGTTCAGCGGCGGCGCGCCCAAGCCACCCGGCCTGCATGCCGAGGTCGCCGCCGAGCTCGGCGGCCGCGGCGTGCTCTCCAGCTGGGGCATGACCGAGTTCCCGCTGGCGACGCACGCCCGCCTCGACGACTCCGACGACGAGCTCACCGTCACCGAGGGCCGCCCAGCCCCGGGCGTCGAGCTGCGGGTGGTCGCGTTCGACGGCACCCCGTGCGCCCCCGGCGAGGAGGGCGAGCTGCTGGTCCGCGGCGCGCAGCTCTTCGCCGGCTACCTCGGCGTCCCCGCCGCCGAGACCGCCGACCTCTTCGACGCCGACGGCTTCTTCCGCACCGGCGACCTCGGCGTCGTCGGCCCGCGCGGCCATGTCCGCATCACCGGCCGCCGCAAGGACGTCATCATCCGCAACGCGGAGAACATCGCGGCGCCCGAGGTCGAGGGCATCCTCGTCACCCACCCGTCCGTCGCCGAGGTCGCCGTCATCGGCCTCCCCGACGAGCGCACCGGCGAGCGCTGCTGCGCCGTCATCCGCCTGGCCGAAGGCGCCGCGCCCGTCACCCTCGCCGACCTCGCCGCCCACGCCCTGGCCGCCGGCCTGGCGAAGTTCAAGCTCCCCGAGCAGCTCGAGATCGTCGACGACCTCCCCCGCACCGACATGGGCAAGATCGCCAAGAACGCCCTGCGGAAGCGCTACCTGCCCTGATCCGTGCGGTCGGTCGCCGTCGTCGGTGGGCGCCGCGTACGGCTCCCCGGAGGGTCAGTGGTCGAGCGCGCGGCCGCGAGCCTGCGCGGCCTGCGCGACTCGGTCCGCGAGCCTGGACGGCAGTCCGCTGTCCAGGACCTGGACGGACGGGGCGGTCGCGACGGTCGCGAACGCGTCGGGGGCTCGCTCGATGATGCGGCGGGCTCGGGCGATGATCTCGTCGGGGTCCAGACCGTTGGCTGTCGCGAATCGGCGCCAGTGACGACCGTAAATCGCCGCCACGCGGTACTCACCGCCTATCCTCATGGCCAGCCGGAGCTTTGGTAGGTAGACGTCGTCGTAGGCGAGCACGCTGGCGACGTCGTAGAGCGGCGCGAGGCGGGCCTGGGCGCCGGCGAGCAGGACGGAGTAGTTCTTCGCATGCGCGTCCGTTCCCCCGATGACCCAGTTGAACGCCAGCGCGTCGACGAACCGGTCCACGTGCTGGGCGGCCGAGGCCGCCGGCCGGACGTATCTGCGCAGAATATCGATGATCTGCTCGGGGCCGGGCCCGCCCTCGTTTTGGTACTTGATGGTCGGCGATACACCGGCCGCTTGGCACATGTCTTCTTGGTGGACGCGGATGACTCGTCCCGCGGGGTTCTGGACCCGGTCATAGCGGGATACGGCGATAACCCTTTCGGCGCCGAAGGACAGCACCTCCGTGTGTGCGACCGACATACCGAGCAATCTCGCGGCTGACAGGCAAAGGTGCTCGTTGAGGTCGTGGTCGTCCAGTCCGCTGATCGCGGGCTTGAGGATGTGCGTGGTCGGGGTCGCGCCAGCAGGATCGCCCCACCGCCCAGTGAAATCGTCATAGTGCAGCGCCGTCTTCGCCTGCGCGCCAGCGAGGCTGAACTGCCCCGTGCTATGCGCGTGCCACGCGGTCGGGTCCGCACGCAGAATGCGCAGCCGGTCGGCTATCTCGGCTTCGTCGAGCCACCGGACCGAACCCTTGCCGGCGAGTAGCGCGTCGACGCGTTCTGGAATCACGAACTGCGCTCCGCCAGCGCAGTCCTCGCCGACATGCCGCAGCAGCGCGAACGGGTTGCGTGGCGAGACCTGGTACTCCGCCGCCCACCGCTCCAGCACTCTTTCGTTGTCCGGAAGCAGGCCCCAGATAAAGGCCCGCACCGGACCGTCACCATGCTCGGGCTGGCCTACGGGCATGGACAGGGACAGGGGAGTCGCGTTCTGGTCGGCCGACCAGGCCTCGTCATAGGTGAAGCGGAACTTGCCGGTAGCGTCCATTGCCAACTCGCCGACACGCCGTCCCCCCAGCAACACGACGAGAAGGCGATCGTCAGGCATGGGCGTCACCATGAGGGCCGCCTGGATTCTCGTAGCGTCGGAGGACCTCGTCCAGGTCGATGTCGTCGGGGCCCAACACGATGGGCGCGGCCAGCAACATCTGACCCAGCGCGTCCATGACCCGGAAGACGAGCCCGATCTCGGCGGTGGGCTTGCCGGCCTCCATGTCCGAGAGCCACCGACGGCTTACCAGCGCCTCAGCGCACAGCTGGATCTGTGTCATGCCCCGTCGCCGGCGCTCCGCCCGCACGAACAGCCCGAGGCTCTGGGCATCCGTAAGCCGTATTCCGGCCTGGTCGTGTGCGCGCACGTGCACACTCTAGTCGATGTGCGCGTCCGTGCACATCGGCTCCTCTGCGCATGTACGTGCGCATCGACTCCACTGTGCATGGACGCGCACAGTCGCCCGGCCGGTGACCTACCGCCAGGGACCGCGGGGCCGCACTGTCATGTCGCTTTTCCGCGAGACCTGGCGCCGGGCGGCGAGCCCGCTGGACGGGTGGACATGGACGTTGAGCGGTGTATGCGAGCTTTGCGCGAGGGGTTTTGCGACTAGCCTCGCGGAGTCGCATTTCAGCTCTGTGTGGCCAGGTACGGGGCGCGGTCAAAGGATCGCGGCAGCCGTCTGTGACACCCMAGTCGGCCCTTTATCTCCCGAGATGCTGCGCAGTAAACTCCACCAGAATATCTTCGATGTAGTCGGTGCTGACGACCGTCGGGTGCAGAAAGGCGTCTCGGATGTGCCACACAAACCAACTCTCCTCCTGTTCGCTCATCGGTCGGCTACTCCGGAACGACCGGACAAGGGCTTGCGGTTCAGGAGCTATTAGAGAGAGGGGCGGTAGTGGGTTCCGGTTCCCGTACGCGTAGAACGGGTGAAAACCAAAACCTTCGCCAGATCGGGTCTMGGTGGTGTGCTCAAGCAGCATTCCGTGGCTGCTCAATATGATCGTTCGATAGATATCATTTATTGTCGGTAAGTCGGTGCTTACTCCATTCGTGACTGGGTAGAATTCTCTYGTCCCCGTCTTCGAGGTGTCGAGGACCCACCCCGAGAGAATCGCCTCGGTCCGCCGCCGACGTTTCGTCAGTACAATCGGAACGCCTGCATCGCCACCGGCCGTAGCTAGATGCGCCGTTTGTTCTGCGATGTTGCGAACCCTCTGCACCMTAGCTTGAATATATGCGTGAGGGTCCGATAGCTCGGGTGGCAGGCTCGCGATGAACCTGGCTTTCTCTTCCTTTAGTCGAGCGCGCGCCGGCCCCTCGGCGGCTTTCCGCAGGTGCT
Source organism: Pseudofrankia sp. EUN1h (assembly GCF_001854645.1). Classification (NCBI taxonomy): domain Bacteria; kingdom Bacillati; phylum Actinomycetota; class Actinomycetes; order Frankiales; family Frankiaceae; genus Pseudofrankia; species Pseudofrankia sp. EUN1h. The sequence continues at coordinate 4,630 of NZ_MBLN01000041.1, forward strand.
CGGCCCGAGCCGCCTCATCCTGACGTTCTCTTGCTGCGCGAACGCGCCGGTCAAACTCTTCGTCAAATTTTCCTGACATCGAATCGCCTCGACATTCTGCCCGTCGATTTTGGCGCCCCCTATTCGYGCTGCAGCTATCGTACAGATAGTGTCAACTGGCAGTGTCTGCATCTGGGGTGTAAGGCGCGGCGTGGCGTCTCATGATCGACACCATGGGCTGACGTCGGTCATTTCGGTGCCCGTCCTGTGGGTCTCAGACGTTCGCCCCGAAAGATCCGCGCGGACGTGTTGCCGTCGTCGTGAATCTGCCGAAATCACGACGCTGGCAGCACGTCGGCGGTGATCAAGGGCCGCACGTTGGTGAAGGCGGTACTGACTGGCGGCTGGGCACCCCAGCGCCACCCCACCGTCCTGGCCGCCCAATGCCGCGGACGCGCCCGCATCCGCAGCGAGCGCCAACAACGCGCTGGGACGACCACGATCACACGCCGCCTGACCTACCTCGGTACACGCTCGTGGTCAGCGCACCAGTGTGTTGTCCGCGGCAGTCGGTCCGGTAGTGCTGCCTCGCCACGAGCTTGATCAGCAGATGTGTACTGGAATCCGAGCTGACGGCCCGCCGGAACTCGGATGTGAGTACACACATGGCGATCTTCCCTGGTGAGGGCGGCCGGACGTTGCCGGACAGCGCACCAGGACGGCGTCGGGGGCATGTGCCCCCACGAGATCCTCACGCGGAGTGCCGGATGGCCACGGGTACGACCTGGGGCCATGTGATCACGATTCTTGCCAGCCAGCAGCCAGCAGCCAGCAGCCAGCAGCCAGCAGCCAGGCCGGCTGGGCCGGCTGGGCCGGCTGGTGTCAGATGTGGCCGCACCGTCATGTCGTATTTCCGCGAGACCTGGCGCCGGGTGGCGAGCAGGCTAGACGTGTGTACATGGACGTTGAGCGGTGTGTGCGGGCTGTTCAGGCGCGGGACGAGCGCTTCGACGGCTGGTTCTTCACCGCTGTGCTCACCACCGGGATCTACTGCCGCCCCAGCTGCCCGGCGACGCCGCCGAAGCCGGAGAACATGCGGTTCTTCCCGAGTGCCGCCGCGGCGCAGCAGGCGGGCTTCCGGGCCTGCAAACGCTGCCGGCCGGGCGCCGTGCCGGGCTCGCCACAGTGGAACGAGCGCGCGGACCTCGTCGCCCGCGCGATGCGGCTGATCGCGGACGGGCTCGTCGACCGCGAGGGCGTGCCGGGGCTCGCCCACCGGCTCGGCTACAGCGTCCGCCAGCTCGAACGGCAGCTGATGGCGGAGCTGGGCGCGGGGCCGCTCGCCCTGGCCCGTGCGCAGCGCGCGCAGACCGCGCGCCTGCTGATCGAGACCACGAAGCTGCCGATGGCCGACCTGGCGTACGCGGCTGGCTTCGCCAGCGTGCGCGCCTTCAACGAGACGGTTCAGGAGGTCTTCGCGCTCGCGCCCAGCGAGCTGCGGACGCGGGCGAAGGCCGTCGACGGGCCGGGAGCACCGGGCACCGGAACGGCCGGTACGAGAACGGCCGGCACCATCGTCGTGCGGCTCCCGTTCCGCCGCCCGCTGTGCCCGGACAACCTGTTCGGCCACCTCGCGGCCACGGCGGTGCCGGGGATCGAGGAGTGGCACGACGGCGCCTATCGCCGGACGCTGCGGCTGCCGCACGGACATGCCGTCGTGGCACTGCGCCCGGCGCCGGAGCACATCGAGTGCCGGCTGGCCCTGTCCGACCTGCGCGACCTGACGACGGCGATCAACCGGTGCCGGTGGCTGCTCGACCTGGACGCCGACCCGGTCGCGGTCGACGCCCAGCTCGGCGCCGACGAGGCATTGGCCCCGCTGGTCGCCAAGAGCCCCGGCCGGCGGGTCCCGCGCACCACCGACCCGGCGGAGTTCGCGATCCGCGCGGTGCTGGGCCAGCAGGTGTCGACGGCCGCCGCGCGAACGCTCGCCGCGCGGCTGGTGGCCGCACACGGCGAGCCCGTCGAGGACGCCGACGGCGGGCTGACCCACCTGTTCCCGACCACGTCGGCGCTGGCCGAGCTGGACCCGGAGACGCTGGCGATGCCCCGGTCCCGGCGGGCGGGCGTGGGCGCGCTGGTCACCGCCCTCGCGGCGGGGGACGTGGAGCTGGATGTCGGTGGCGACTGGGAGCGGGCGAGGGCGCAGCTCGCGGCGGTGCCGGGCGTCGGGCCCTGGACGGTCGAGATGGTCGCGATGCGCGCGCTCGGCGACCCGGACGCGTTCGCCGCCACGGATCTCGGTGTGCGGCGCGCGGCGGGCGATCTCGGCCTGCCGTCGACGCCCGCGGCGTTGACGAAGCGCTCGGCGCCCTGGCGGCCGTGGCGCGCCTACGCGGTCCAGTACCTCTGGGCGACCGGCGACCACCCCATCAACCGGCTTCCGGCCGACTGACCCCACTGACCGACCCATCCGACTGACCCGCCCGACTGACCGAAGGAAAGAAGATGCGTGCCCACCAGTCAGCACACGTGACCCACACGGTGGTCGACAGCCCGGTCGGGGACCTCACCCTGGTCGCCGTCGACGGCGTGCTCGCCGGCCTGTACATGGAGCAGCAGCGGCATCGTCCCGGGCCGGAGACGTTCGGGGATCGCGACCCGGCCGCGTTCGGCGACGTCGTCGCCCAGCTGCGGGCCTACTTCGACGGGGAGCTGACGGCCTTCGACCTGCCGCTGGCCCCGCGCGGGACCGAGTTCCAGCGCGCCGTGTGGGCCGGGCTGCGCGAGATCCCCTACGGGCGGACCATCTCGTATGGCGAGCTGGCCGACCGCGTCGGTCGGCCGGGTGCGGCGCGCGCCGTCGGCCTCGCGAACGGCCGCAACCCGATCGGCATCATCGTGCCGTGCCACCGCGTCGTCGGGTCCACCGGCGACCTGACCGGCTACGGCGGCGGCCTCGACCGCAAGCGGCACCTGCTGGCGTTCGAGGCGAGCCGTGTCCCGGCCGCGGCCGGGACGGACGTGCGCCGCACGTTGTGGTGAGCCCAGGGCTCGGGTCCGGGGCGGCCGAAAGGGCCGGCCCCGGACCCGGGTGACGCGAGCGCCGCCTATGGGGCCGGCGGCGGGGTGAGCAGGCCGGTCTCGCGGAGGTAGCTGACGACCTGTTCGGCGCTTGCCTCGGGGGTGACGGCGCCGGAGGCGTCGAGGTGGAGTTCGGGGTGGATGGGCGGTTCGTAGGGGGAGTCGATGCCGGTGAAGTTGGTGAGCTCGCCGCGGCGGGCCTTGGCGTAGAGGCCCTTGCGGTCGCGGGACTCGGCCACCTCGAGCGGTGTGTCGACGAAGACCTCGACGAACTCGCCGTCGTCGAGGAGCCCGCGGGCGAGTTGGCGTTCGGCGCGGAACGGCGAGATGAACGACGTGAGCACGATGAGTCCGGCGTCGGCCATGAGCCGGGCGACCTCGGCGATGCGGCGGATGTTCTCGACGCGGTCGGCCTCGGTGAAGCCGAGGTCCTTGTTCAGGCCGTGGCGGACGTTGTCGCCGTCGAGGAGGTAGGTGTGGTGGCCCTCGTCGTGGAGCTTCTTCTCGACGAGGTTCGCGATGGTGGACTTGCCGGCGCCGGACAGGCCGGTGAACCAGACGACCGCCGGACGCTGGCCCTTGGCCGCGGCCCGCGCCGCCTTGTTCACCTCCACGGCCTGCCAGTGGATGTTGTCGGACCGGCGCAGCGCGAAGTGCAGCAGGCCGGCGGCGACGGTGGCGTTGGTGAACCGGTCGATGAGGACGAAACCGCCCATGTCGCGGTTCACCGTGTAGGGGTCGAACGCGATCCGCCGGTCCAGGTTGAGGTTCGCGACGCCGATCTCGTTGAGCTCCAGCGTGCGGGCCGCGGTGTGTTCCAGCGTGTTGACGTTGATCTTGTATTTGGGCTGGGCGACGGTCGCGCCGACGGTGCGGGTGCCGAGCTTGAGCAGGTAGGACCGGCCTGGCAGCATCGGCTCGTCGCTCATCCACACCAGGTGGCACTCGAACTGGTCGGCGACGGCCGGCGGGTCGCTCGCGGCGGCGAGCACGTCGCCGCGGCTCACGTCCACCTCGTCGGTAAGGGTGATCGTGACCGACTGGCCGGCGATGGCCTCGGCCAGATCGCCGTCGGCGGTGACGATCCGGTCGACGGTGCTCTCGGTGCCCGCCGGGACGATGCGGACCCGGTCGCCCGGGCGGACCGTGCCACCGGTGACCTGGCCGGAGAAGCCGCGGAAGTCCAGGTCCGGCCGGTTGACCCACTGGACCGGCAGCCGGAACGGCCCGCCGGCCTGGCCGCCTGCGACCTCGACGGTCTCCAGGTGCCCGACCAGGGTCGGGCCGGTGTACCACGGGATGTTCGGGCTCGGCTCGGTGATGTTGTCGCCGCGCAGCGCCGACAGKGGTATGCAGGCGATGTCGGTCAGCCCGATCTTCTCCGCGAAGGCGCGGTAGTCGGCCTCGATGGCGTCGAAGACGTCCTTCGAGTAGTCGACGAGGTCGAGCTTGTTGACGGCGAGCACCACGTGGCGAATGCCGAGCAGGGAGACCAGGTAGCTGTGGCGGCGGGTCTGGGTGAGCACGCCCTTGCGGGCGTCGATCAGGATCACCGCGAGGTCGGCCGTGGACGCGCCGGTGACCATGTTGCGGGTGTACTGCTCGTGGCCCGGGGTGTCGGCGACGATGAACTTGCGGTGCTCGGTGGAGAAGAACCGGTAGGCGACGTCGATCGTGATGCCCTGCTCGCGCTCGGCCGCCAGGCCGTCGACGAGCAGCGCGAAGTCCAGTTCACCGCCCTGCGTGCCGACCTTCTTCGAGTCGGACTCCAGCGCCGCCAGGTGGTCGGAGAACACCAGCTTCGAGTCGTAGAGCAACCGGCCGATCAGCGTGCTCTTACCGTCGTCGACGCTGCCGCAGGTGATGAACCGCAGCATCGACTTGTTCTCGTGCTGGCGTAGGTACTCCTCGATGTCGGTGGCGACGAGGTCGCCCGCCGCGTGCGCCACTACCGCTCACCCGCCATCAGAAGTACCCCTCTTGCTTCTTCTTCTCCATGGACCCCGACGAGTCGTGGTCGATGACCCGGCCCTGGCGTTCCGAACTGGTCGTGAGCAGCATTTCCTGGATGATCTCGGTCAGCGTCGTCGCGGAGCTTTCCACCGCCCCGGTCAGCGGGTAGCAGCCCAGCGTGCGGAACCGGACTTCGCGCTGCTCGGGCACCTCGCCCGGCGCCAGCCGCATCCGCTCGTCATCGACCATGATCAACGTGCCGTCGCGCTCGACGACCGGCCGCGGCGCGGCGAAGTACAGCGGGACGATCGGGATGTTCTCGTGGTGGATGTAGAGCCAGATATCCAGCTCGGTCCAGTTCGACAGCGGGAACACCCGCACCGACTGGCCCGGCCCCTTGCGCGCGTTGTACAACCGCCACAACTCGGGGCGCTGTTGCTTGGGATCCCACCGATGCGCCGCGGAGCGGATCGAGAAAACCCGCTCCTTGGCCCGGGACTTCTCCTCATCCCGACGCGCCCCACCGAACGCGAGGTCGAAGCCGTATTTGTCCAGCGCCTGCTTGAGGCCCTCGGTCTTCCAGATGTCGGTGTGCGCCGCGGAGCCGTGGTCGAACGGGTTGATGCCCCGCGCCAGTGCCTCCGGGTTCTGGTGGACCAACAGGTCCAGGCCCAGGTCCGTGACCAGCGTGTCGCGGAACTCGTACATCGCCTTGAACTTCCACGTCGTGTCGACGTGCAACAACGGGAACGGCGGCTTCGACGGGTAGAACGCCTTMCTCGCCAGGTGCAGCATCACCGCGCTGTCCTTGCCCACCGAATACAGCATCACCGGCCGCTCGCTCTCCGAGACGGYCTCCCGGAAGATCTGGATGCTCTCCGCCTCGAGGCGCTGCAGGTGGCTTAGGCGAGTGGTGCTCGGGAGYGGGCCCCGGATACCACCGTCGGTCGGCGCGCTCATGCCCACYGGATCTGGTCGCGCACAGTAGACCGTTCGAGCATGCCGTAGGTCTCCTCTCCGTCCCACGAGTACCTGCACTCGCCCTGAAACAGCACCGGGAAGTTCGGCAGCTCCGGCCGGTGGACCGTGTCGTGGGTGGTGTTCACGGTCACACCCTCGATACGGGTGATCCCCAACTCCGACTCGAACACCACCGGGACCGGGTCGCCCGACGGTACCAGCCGCCGCAGCCACGGAGCCTCGACCACACGCGCCGGAATGAGCTTCCCCTCACCMAGATACAGGAACCCCTCGTTGAACACCTCGCGGCCATCCGGGTGCGGAGGGTAGGTGATGTACCCGAACCCCCGCCCGCTCGGGAACACCGCCGACTGCCACGTGTGGCCCCGGAACTCCTCCAGGTGGCGAACCCCCTGCCGCTTGATCCGCAACCCGGATCCGGTGAAGGTCTTCTCCTCACCCGGCACCTCGACGACACCCGTCGCGGTGAACAACTGCTCGATACGGGGCCCGTGGCCCATCATGTCGCCGTCGCTGGTGTTCTTCAGCTGCTCGGCCGCGTCGGCGCGCAGCGAGCCCTGCTCCCAGGGCGGCACGGCCATCGTGGTCTCGACCTCGACCCGCAGGTCGACCGTCGGGCCGTCCTGCCTGCCCTCCACCAACGCCTGTGACGTCGTCTCGATCGCCGGGCCGTCGTAGGTCATCCGCCACCGCCGGTATGGCTCGATCACCTCGAACGCCAGCCCGCCGGCCCCCAGGATCGCGGGCTGCCCGGCGGCGTTGAACGGCGAACGCGCCGCACCGGGGCTGCGCAGCCGATACACCCGGCCGTCGGCGAACACCACGTTGAGCGTGACGACGTGCGTGTCCCAGCTGGACGCGACGGCCTCGATCCCGAACCGGGGCAGCCCGATCTCGCCCTTGTCGTCCGTCACCCAGAAGCTCGCCGAGTCCCGCATCTCGGGATTCTCCGGCCGGGAGGGAAAGAAGAACTCCCGCTCGACGGGCAGGCCACCGCTGAGGTCTATCGCCATGGAGATCGTGTCCTTCCTAGCTCGTGCCGGCGTCGGTGGGCTGACCGTGGCTGGTCCAACGCCCCGCACGGGCGGTGTACTCCGCGAACAGCGGCCGGATGGTGTCGAGGTCGAGTCCGTAGTCGGCGGGGTCGGAGTGCTTGACGCGCACGCGGTCCTCGGAGTTCTCCTTCCACCAGCGGCGCATGTTCTCCTCGAACGCCGGTGTGACCGGCTGGCCGAGCCAGTCGTAGAGGCCGCGGATCTCGCCGATCGGGTCGCGCTGCATGGCCCTGAAGTCGATGTCGTGGAACCGGTGGGAGTTGCCGTCGTCGCGGAACGCCAGCGTCCGGTCCATTCCAGTCGCCAGGACCGTGGTGTTCAGCGTGCCGATGTAGTGCCTGTCGACGGTGTCGTTGAACCGCAGCGCGACGTTGGCGTAGACGTCGCAGACCGAGACCAGGACCTCGGTCGGGTCGCGGTGGGTCATCACGAACCTGGCCTCGGGGAAGGCTCTGTCGATGTCGACCAGGTGGGCGAGGTGGTTGGGGTTCTTCAGCCGCCACGGCTTCGCGGGCTGGCCCCACTGCAGGTACTTCAGTGCCCGACGCATGTACCGGAACGTCTCGGTGAGATCCGCGTCCAGCAGCCAGGCGGCGTAGGAGGGGACGTGGGCGAAGCACTCGAAGTAGTGCACCTTGAAGTCCAGGAGCATCAGCTCGTGGCATTCCTGCGGGCCGTCGGGGAAGGACGGGACGAGAGCCTTGTCGAGCTCGGTGCGCCGGGACTGGACCTCGATCTGGCGCAGCAGCCGCGGGTCGGGGGACTCCCGCACCGACGCCGGCGGCGGGACGAGCTCGGTGGCCTCCCAGCGGCGCAGGTACCGGATGTCCGGGTCCTCGGCGAGCAGGCCCGCCAGCGCGGTCGAGCCGGTCCGGGGAAGGCCGAGGGCGATGAGCGGCCCGATGATCGGCGCATCGTCGGTCTCGGGATGGTCCTTGTACCACTGCTCGATGTGCAGCCGGGTCCGGAGCGCCCCGAGCATCATGCCGCGCAGYGCGGCCTGGCCGGTCGCGTTGAGCTGGGCCTCGGTCTCCAGGGCCTGGGTGACCCGCTCCAGGCCCTCTCGGAAGGAGTCACCGCCGAAGTCGTCGAGACCGGTCGAGGTGCGTGCCTCGTCGATGAGGCCGTCGGCTAATCGCACGTGAGCGCTCCCTTCTCGCGGCCACTCCCACGCCCTACGGATACGTGGGCACGGTCGGCGCCCGCCTGGTGGGTGGCCGGTGCCGCGCGGGGGAGTGGGGACCGTGTATGGGTGAGAACGGTCGGCCGGCTGGCCCGGCCTATTTCGTGACAGTAGGGTGCCATGAATACCAGCGTCCCGGCAACACCCAATGAGGAGGCGGGCGGGCAGGTGGGTGACGACCGGCTCGACGGGCGACCGGAGACGACGCCCGACCCGGAGCCCCGCGACGTCGGCGACGTCGGCGACGACGCGGCGGCGGGCCGCGGCCGCCGCCGCTACGACAGCCCGCTGCGGCGCGAGCGCGCGGCGCGGACGCGAGATCGCATTCTCGCCGCCGGGTCCGAGCTGGTGCACGAGTTCACCACGTGGGACTGGAAGGGACTGACCTTCCGCGCCGTCGCCGAGCGCGCCGGCGTGGGGGAGCGCACCGTCTACCGGTACTTCGCCACCGAGCGGGAGCTGCACGACGCCGTCATGCGCCGCCTCGGCGAGGAGTCGGGGATCAGCTACGAGGGGCTCAGCCTCGACGGGATGGGCCCGATCAGCGCGCGGCTGTTCGCGACGCTGCCGTCGTACGCGGTCACGCGGTGGAGCGACGAGACGCCGTCTCAGCCGACACTGGTGGAGGCGGACGCGGTCCGCCGGGAGGCCGTCATCGGCGCGGTCGCGGGGCCGGCCGCGGACTGGGGCGACGAGGAACGGCGGATGGCCGCGGCCATGCTCGACGTGCTGTGGAGCGTGCCGTCCTACCAGCGGCTGCTGACGGCCTGGCAGTTCGACGGCGAGCAGGCCACCAGGGCGATCACCTGGGCGATCGGGGAGCTCGCCGACGCGATCCGTGAGGGTCGCCGCCCGCCGCCGCGTGAGCCACCCGCCACCGCCTGAGCGGACCGGACGGTCCTGCGACGCGCGGCGCGGTCGTGCGACGCGCGGCGCGGCCCTGCCCCGCCGCGCGTACGGCGGCGCGGCCCTGCAGCGTGCGGAACGGGCCTACAGTGTGCGGAACAGTCCGCCGTCGGCGAGGATCTGGGCGCCGTTGATGTAGCCGGACGCGTCGCTCGCCAGGAAGACGCAGACGCCGACCAGGTCCTCCGGGACGCCGATGCGTCCCATCGGGTTCATCTCGGCGGCGCGGCGCTGCGCCTCCTCACCCCATGCCTTGGAGATGTCGGTGTCGAACGCGCCCGGCAGCACCAGGTTCGCGCGCACCTTCGGGGCCCACTCGCCGGCCAGCCCCAGCGTGAGCGCGTTCAGCCCCGCCTTCGCCATGGCGTAGGGAATGTCGTGCGGGCCGGGCCGCAGCGAGCCGGCGGTGGTGACGTTGATGATCGATCCGCCGTCGCCGACCGCCATCCGCTCGCCGACGAGCGCGGACAACCGGAACGGCCCGCTGGCGTTGACGGCGTGTACCTTGTCGTAGAGCTCCCGGGTGACCGTGGAGAGCTTGTCGTACAGCGGCGACATGCCGGCGTTGTTGACCAGCACGTCGACCTTGCCGAACTCGGCGTAGACGGTCTCGACGAGCCGGTCGCAGTCGTCCCAACTACCGACGTGACAGGCGACGGGAAGCGCGCGCCGGCCGGTGGCCACCTCGATCTCCTTGGCCGCCTTCTCGCACGCCTCGAGCTTGCGGCTGGCGATGACGATGTCCGCGCCGGCGGTCGCCAGGCCCTCGGCCACCGCCCGGCCGATGCCACGGCTGCCGCCGGTGACGATCGCGACCCGGCCAGTCAGGTCGAACAGCTCCGCAGGAGTCCTCATCGGGCGCCCTCCGTCCGAATCGTTGTCGACGTCGAAGTCAATTCTTGTCTCGAGGATCGTGCGGACGCCATGCCAGGAGGCGGTGACGTGACGTGCCCTGGGCCACCCTCGGCTCCGGCTACGAAAATATAGTTGACTTGGTCCGCTGTCCACGGCGCGCCGGTCCAGTCCGGTATACCGATGGCGTGTGCGGCCAGGTTAGGCGAGGCTGGAGATAGGGCTGCCGGCCAGGGGCGGCGACCCGGCGAAGCCGGGCTGGGGCGAGCCGGTCTCCCTATACAGTTGACCCGGTCGCGGTGCGGCGCCCGGGCCGTCGACATCTCAGGAGGACGAGTGGCGGACGAGCTTGGCGCGGGCGGTCTGCGGTTCGAGCGGGACGGCGCCCTCGGGTGGCTGTACATCGACCGGCCGCACGCGCGCAACGCCTTCACCCCGGCCATGTACTTCGGCATCAAGAAGGCCGTGCACCTGGTCAACTCCGACCCGGACCTGGCCGCCCTCATCATCACGGGCACCGGTGACGTCTTCGCCCCCGGCGGTGACCTGGCCGGCCGCAGTGACCCGGGTGACGAGCAGCCCCCGAACATCGGCGCCCACATGCTGCCGTTCCTGACCATCCGCGACAGCACCGCGCCGGTGATCGCGGCCGTCAACGGCATCTGCCAGGCCGGCGGCCTGCTGATCGCGATGATGTCCGACATCTGCGTCGCCAGCGACCGTTCGACCTTCCGGGTGCCCGAGCTGCTGCGCGGGATCCCGGACGCGACCTACGCCGCCACCCTGCCGGCGCACGTCGGCATCGCCGTCGCCCGCGACCTGCTCCTGTCGGCCCGTAAGTTCGACGCGGCCGAGGCGCAGCGGATCGGCCTGATCTCCCGGGTCGTCCCGCACGAGCGGCTGCGCGAGGAGGCGGTCAACGCTGCCAGGCAGGTGCTGATGACGCCGCCGATGGCCCGCACGCAGGTCAAGCGGATGCTCAACGAGCGCTACGGCTTCATCGACTACCAGACGATGTTCTTCGCGCTGGAGAACTCGCCGGAGCCGCGCGAGGGCATGCGCGCCTTCATGGAGAAGCGCTCGCCGGAATGGGTCCCGAAGCAGTTCGCCCAGGACGGGCCGCTGTGAGCGAACCTGCCGCCGTTACCCAACCCGTCGCGGTTACCCAACCCGTAGCCGTGACCAAGCCTTTCGCCGTGAGCCAGCCCGTGGGCCCGCGCGACGCGCTCGCGAAGGCTTGGCCGGCGCGATGACACCGTCGGCGGCGGCGGTCACGGGACGTGTCCCCGCCGCCGGGACGTTGCGGCCGCCAGTCCGGCGTAGCCCGCAGAAGATCGCGCATGTGCTGGCGGCCGATCTGCGCCGCCAGATCCTGCGCGGCACGCTGGCCGCCGACGCGCGGCTGCCGCCCGAGGCCGAGCTCATGGCGGCCTTCGACGTCTCCCGCGACACGCTGCGCGAGGCGCTGCGGATCCTCGAGGCCCAGTCGCTGCTCGACGTCCGCCGAGGCCGCGGCGGCGGGGCCGTCGTGCGCCGCCCCGGCCTGACCTCCGCGGGAAGCTACGTCGCCCTCCTCCTGCAACTGCGCGGTACCACGCTGGAACAGCTGGAGGAGGCCCGCTCGGTGCTCGAGCCGCCCGCGGCGGGGCAGCTCGCCCTGCGCCCCGGCGACGACGCGCTCGACCACCTCGCCACGCTGCACGACAACGAGCGCGCCGCGGGCGACCTGCTCGCGTTCGTCACCGCGGTCTCGACCTTCGACCAGGCCGTCACCGACCTCTCCGGGAACCGCTCGATCGCGGTGATCGCCGGCATCCTGCGGGTGATTCACGCCGGTCAGGTGTACACCGCGCTGGACGCCGCGGACCCGCGGTCCGCCGAGCGGATCGGCCGGCGGATCGTCGCCGCGCACGGCGCGTTCCTCGCGGCCGCTCGCCAGCGGGAGGCGGCCGCGGCGAGCCAGGCCTGGAGCGGCTACCTGCTGTCCACCGGCCGGCTGTTGGTTCCCCGTGGCCGCGGCCGGGTGCCGATCGACGTCGTGCCGCTGTGGCGCGCCCACTCCGACGGCGCGTCCACTGGCGGCGCGTCCGCGGGAACGTCCACGGGCGGGACCTCCACCGGCGGGGCGTCCGCTGGCGGGACGTTCGCGGGTGCCGCGGCGCCGCCACAGCGGATGGCCGCCGTCGTCGCCAATGAGATCCGGGCCCGCATCGCCGAGGGCCGCCTCGCCGACGGCGACCGCCTGCCGTCGCTGGCGGGCCTCGCCGCCGAGTTCGGCGTCTCCCGGCCGACGCTGCGCGAGGCGCTGCGGATCCTGGAGATGGAGTCGCTACTGACACTGAGGGCCGGCGATCGCGCCGGCGCCCAGGTTCACCACCCGTCCACGCTGGTCGCCGCCCAGCTCGCGGGCACGGTGCTCGAAGCCCGCCAGGTCACCCTCGGCGACTACTTCCACGCCGTCCGCCTCATCGAGCCCGCGATGATGGAGCTCGCGGCCACCCGGATCGACGACGGGTCGCTCGCGGCGCTGCGGTCGCTCGTGGCGGAGATGGCGACCGCGGCCGATGACATCCCCCGCTTCTCCGACGCGTGGCGGCGCGCCACCGCCGTCGCCTTCGGCACGACGGGCAACCCCGCCCTCACCGTGGTCGCCGAGATCCTCCAGTGGGTGCGCCTGGGCACGAGGCCGGCGGTCAACGTACCGCCCGACGACTCGTGGGCCGCCGTCACCAGCCGCCTCGTCCCGCTGTTCGCCGAGCTGGTCGACGCCCTGGTCGCCCGCGACCCCGGCCGGGCCCGCGGGTGCTGGGCGGCCCTCCTCGACGTCAACGTCCCCTTCGCCGAGTCCCACGACTACGCCAACCGCCTCATGGTCGACGTCATTGATGAGCCCGTCGGCGTCGTCCGGCCGGTGACCCCTACGGAACCGTCTTCTCGCCCGCGCCCGCCGCGGCGGACTCGAGCTGGGTCAGGTGCCGCTCGATGAGCGCGAGGGTCTCCTCGTGGCCGGTGGTGACGCCGAGAATGTCCTCCGAGATGAGGATCCGGGCTATGCCGACGACGACGAGGGTGACCACCGCCGGCGGTACCGCCTCGACGTCGACGCCGGCGTCCGCGAGAAGGCCGGTGAGGGCCTTTATCTGGAGCGCGCGGAAGCGTTCCGCGTAGTCGGCGATCTCGGTGCGGATGGCCTTGCGGTGGTTCGCCAGCGCCTGGAACTCCGACAGCAGGACGGTGCCCACCGGCTCGCTGGAGAGCTCCCAGAGCGCTCGCAGCGGCTTTTCCGAGGCAAGCGCCTGCTCGTAGCGCCTCAGATTTAGTTCGGCGCCTTTCTGGAAGAGCGCGAGGAAAAGGTCGTCCATCGTGCGGAAGTAGTAATGCACGAGCGCGGGCTTGACGCCGGCCTTCGCCGCGACCCGCCGCGAGGTCGCCGCGGCGTAGCCTTCCTCGATCATGATCTGGGCGGTGACGTCGAGCAGCGCGGCTCTGGTCTTCGAGTCCGACGCGCCCATCCGGCGGGGGGTGGTCATGACGCGGCGTTCCGTGCCGCCGGCCGGGACCCTTCGGGCACCCGTGCCCCTACCAGCCCGGACGCCGCACCCCTTGACGTATGGGGCGACGGGAAGGTAGGCATGCGCCCAGCATAACGATTGGGCGAGCGCTCAGCACGAGACTCGCCCGAGGGCCCCGCGCCCGCCGCCACAGCACCGCTAGCACCAGGCACCGCTAGCACCCAGCACCACCAGCCCCGGCACCACCAGCATGCCGCGACGCGACGCGAGGAGCCAGATCGATGACCGACACGGCCACGGCCCCGTCACCGTCGACCCGCTACACGGGCAGCCGGGTGGCACGGGTCGAGGACAGCCGGCTGCTCACCGGGCATGGAACCTTCGTCGACGACATCCAACGGCCGGGAATGCTGCACGCCTGCTTTGTGCGCAGCCCGTTCGCCCGTGCCCTGATCAACGAGATCGACGTGTCCGCCGCGCTCGCGCTTCCCGGAGTACGCGCCGTTTTCACGGCCGCCGACCTGAACTCTGAGGTGCACGAGCAGTGGTACTCCTCCTACGGCCCGAATGTGCCGGACACCCCGCGTCCGCCGCTCGCCGTCGATGAGGTCCGGTTCGTCGGTGACCCGGTCGCGCTGGTCGTCGCGGAAAACCGCTACATAGCCGAGGACGCCGTCGAGCTGGTCGAGGTCGACTACGAGCCCTTGACCGCCGTGGCCGACTATCGCGTCGCCCAGAGCTCGGACAACCTCGTTCACCCGAAGTTCCCGAACAACGTCGCGGGTGGCCTGGCTGGCCCGCCGCCGTCGGTCGTCGAGGCCGCCTTCGCCTCGGCCGCGCATGTCGCCGACGAGACCTTCTACCAGCAGGCCTACGCCCCCGTCCCCATGGAGACCCGGGGCATGGTCGTCGAATGGGCCGCCGACGGCGGGGAGCTGACAGTCTGGGCGGCGACCCAGACTCCGCATGAGGTGCGCGCCTTCGGCGCCCGCTTACTGGGGCTCGAACCCGAGCGCGTCCGCGTCCTCATGCGCGACACCGGTGGCGGTTTCGGCCAGAAGGTCGTGCCGATGCGCGAGGACATGTGCATCCTGCTCGCCTCCCGCAAGGTCCCGGCCGCCCTCAAGTGGATCGAGGACCGGCGGGAGAACCTGATGGCCGCCGGCCAGGCCCGCCACGAGCACGGCCACGCCAGGATCGCCTTCGCCGCCGACGGCACGATCCTCGCCGCCGGCATCGAGCACACCCAGGACGTCGGCGCGTACCCGACGCCGTGGCCGGTCGGCGCGGCCGCCGCCGTGGGGCTGCTCTTCCCCGGCCCGTACAAGGTGCCGCTCGCGACCTGGTCGACGACGTCGGTCTTCTCGAACACCGCCGGGCGCCACGCCTACCGCGGGCCCTGGCAGTTCGAGTCGGTCGCCCGCGAGCTGCTGCTCGACATCGCCGCCCGCGACCTCGGCCTCGACCCGGTGGAGCTGCGCCGCCGCAACATGCTCAGCCGTGACGAGCTGCCCTACCCGAACCCGGCCGGCATGCCGCCGTACGACCACTCGTCGCCGCTGGAGACGTTCGAGCTCGCGCTGAAGATGCTCGACTACGACGCGTTCCGCGCCGAGCAGGCGGCTGCCCGCGCGGCCGGGCGCTACCTGGGGGTCGGCACCTGCACCTACATCGAGCCGACCGCCACCGGCCAGCCGTACTACGCCTGCGAGGGCGCGGTCATCCGCATCGACCCGTCGGGCCAGGTCACCGTCATCGTCAACGGCGRCTCGGCGGGCAACAGCCTGGAGACCACCGTCATCCAGCTGACCGCCGACGCCCTCGGCGTCAGCCTCCACAACGTCGACACCATCCAGGGCGACACGTCGGTGACGCCGTTCGGTTCCGGCACCGCCGGCAGCCGCAGCGGCTCGGCGACGGCCGGCGCGGTGGCCGAGACGGCGTCGGTCCTGCGGGCGAAGCTCGCCGAGCTCGCCTCCGCGCATCTCGGTGTCGCTCCGGAGGACATCGAGATCGGCGACGGTCAGGCGAGCGTTACCGGGACGTCGCTGTCGATGACCTACGCGCAGATCGCGGAGCTCGCCGGGCCGGGCGGGGTCGAGGCCAGCGCCGAGTACACCGCCAAGGCTCCGATGCTGTGGTCCAACGCGACCCACGTCTGCACCTGCGAGGTCGACGTCGTCACGGGCAAGGTGACCCTGCTGCGCTACATCGTCGGCGAGGACGTCGGGCCTATGATCAATCCGAACATCGTCGAGGGGCAGATCGCCGGCGGCACGGTCCAGGGCATCGGCGGCGCGCTGCTGGAGCACATGGTCTATGACGACGACGGCAACCCGCTGGCCAGCACGTTCGTCGACTACCTGCTGCCGACGACGACCGAGGTGCCGGACATCGAGTACGGCCACATGGAAACGCCGGCGCCCGGCCCGGGTGGCCACAAGGGCGCCGGCGAGGGCGGGGCGATCGGCGCTCCGCCGGCCGTCATCAACGCCGTCGCCGACGCGCTGTCGCCGTTCGGCGTGAAGATCACAGACCTGCCGGCGAGTCCGGCCGCGATTGTTGCGCTACTCACCGAGGCGGGGCACTGATGGAGCTGGTGAACGAATTCCGGGTCGCACTGCCAGTCGAGGCTGCCTGGGAGCTACTGACCGACCCGGAGCGGATCGCACCCTGTATGCCGGGCGCTCAACTGCTCTCGGTCGACGGCGAGGACTTCCACGGCGCCGTCAAGGTCAAGGTCGGCCCGATCGTCGCCCAGTACAAGGGAAAGGCCACCTTCCGGGAGAAGGACGCCGAGACCCACCGCGCCGTCATCAAGGCCGACGGCAAGGAGTCTCGCGGCCAGGGCAACGCGAGTGCCGTCGTCACCATGGGGCTCACCCCCGACGGCGACGGCACCGCCGTCCACCTCGTCACCGACCTGACCATCTCCGGCAAGGCCGCGCAGTTCGGCCGCGGCGTGCTGGCCGACGTCAGCGGGAAGCTGGTCACCCAGTTCGTCCGCAACCTGGAGGCCGACGTGGTCGCGGCCGGCACCGCCGGACCGGCCGACGTCAGTCCCGGTGAGCCAGCCAGCCCCACAGGCCCCGCCGCCTCGGCCGGCCCCGCGATCTCGGCCGGCCCCGCCGAAGCGTCGGGGCCGGCTGGGGCGGACGGCTCCACCGGCTCCGCTGGTCGGGCCACCCACTCCTTCCACTCCTTCGCCTCGCCGGCCGCCAGCGAGGCGACGCCCTCGGCCCAGCCCGTCGCGTCGGCATCCGCACCGGCACCCGCGGGGCTCGCCGCCACCCCGCCGCCGCCGCCGCCGTCGGCGGCGGCGGCGGCCGGTGCGGTCGCGACGGTGCCGGCACCCACGCCACCGCCCGCCGTACCCGCATCGACGCCACGGCCCGCCGCACCCGCGCCGGCGCGGACCGCCGAGGCCGAGCCGGTGAGCCTGCTCGGCGTCGTCGCCGGGCCGCTGGCCAAGCGGGCGCTGCCGGTGCTCGTCGGCGCGGCCGTCGTCGGGCTGGTCATCTGGCTGATCGTGCGCAACACCTGACCGTGCCGAAGGCCTGACCGTGCTCAAGGCCTGACCGAGCCCAAGGTCTGACMGTGCCGAACAGCCAACCGTGCCCAACCTCTGACGCTGTCGTCAGAGAAGCCCCGCCGAACCGTCCTGGACCACCCGTCCGCATTCCCCTTCTCGCGCCGGGCTCGGCATTTCCGAGCGCGCGGCCCTCCGGAGGACGACGACCGTGAGCACCGACACCGCCACCGCCACCGCCACCGACATCGCCTGGGACCCGTACAACCGCGCCTACGCCGACGACCCTTACCCGATCTTCCAGCGGCTGCGGGAGGACGTCCCGCTCTACTACAACGAGCAGTACGACTTCTACGCCGTCAGCAGCTTCGCCGACTGTGAGCGCGGCCTGCCCGACTGGAAGACGTTCTCGTCCGCCAAGGGCGGCATCCTGGAAATCATCAAGTCCGGGATCGAGCTACCGCCGGGCACCCTCATCTTCGAGGATCCGCCGGCCCACGACCTGCACCGCAAGCTGCTGTCCCGCGTCTTCACCCCCAAGCGGATCGGCGGGCTCGAGCCGAAGGTCCGCGACTTCTGCGTCCGCACCCTCGACCCGCTGGTCGGCGCGGGCCGGTTCGACATGGTCGAGGCCTTCGCCAAGGAGTTCCCGATGCGGGTCATCGGGATGCTGCTCGGCATTCCCGAGGCCGACCAGGCCGGCATCCGCGACGCCGGCAACGACGCGCTGCGCACCGAGGCCGGCGGCCAGATGGACCTCTCCGACGGCCCGCTCCTGTCCGGCGAGATCTTCGGCCCCTACATCGACTGGCGCCGCGAGAACCCGTCCGACGACCTGATGACCGAGCTGCTGACCAACGAGTTCACCGACGAGAACGGCGTCACCCGCACCCTGACCCGCGACGAGATCCTGACCTACGTCACCGTCGTCGCCGGCGCCGGCAACGAGACCACCGGCCGGCTGATCGGCTGGGCCACCTCGACGCYCGCGAAGTTCCCCGAGGCCCGCGCCGAGCTGGTGGCCGACCCGTCGCTGATCCCGGGCGCGATCGAGGAGCTGCTGCGGTTCGAGCCACCCGGCCACGCCATCGGCCGCTACGTCACCAGGGACGTCGAGTTCCACGGCCAGACGGTCCCCGCGGGCTCGGCGATGATGTTCATCATCGCGAGCGCGAACCGCGACCCGGCCCGTTACCCCGACCCGAACGCCTTCGACGTCCGCCGCCGCATCGGCCAGCAGCTGACCTTCGGTCTCGGCGGTCACTACTGCCTCGGCGCCGCGCTCGCCCGCCTGGAGGGCCGGGTCGCGCTGGAGGAGATCCTGAAGCGTTTCCCCAGCTGGGACGTCGACTGGGAGGCGGCGAAGATCGCGTCGACCTCGACCGTGCGCGGCTGGGAGTCCCTGCCGGTCGTGGTCGGCTGATGAAGCCCGCGCGGTTCGAATACCACCGTCCCAGCAGCGTCGACGAGGCGGCCGCGCTGCTCGCCGAGCTGGGCGACGAGGCCAAGATCCTCGCCGGCGGCCAGAGCCTGGTGCCGATGCTGTCGCTGCGCCTGGCCTACTTCGACCACCTGATCGACGTGTCCCGGCTGGCCGAGCTGCGCGGCATCRCGGTCGACGGCCCGAGCCTGTACGTGGGCGCCGGCACGACCGAGGCCGCCGTCGGGGCTGATCCGGGCGTTGCCCGCGCGGTGCCGCTGCTCGCCCGGGCGACGCCCCTGATCGGGCACTTCCAGATCCGCAACCGCGGCACCCTCGGCGGCTCGATCGCGCACGCAGACCCGGCGGCCGAGTACCCAGCCGTCGCGCTCGCGCTCGACGCCGAGCTGGAGGCCTTCTCGGCCTCCGCCGGCCGGCGGGTCATCCCCGCGGCCGAGTTCTTCACCGGCCTGTGGAGCACGGCGCTGGAGCCGGACGAGCTGCTCGTCGGAGTGCGCTTCCCGGTGTGGACGGGCCGGTGCGGCTTCGCGGTCGAGGAGTTCGCCCGCCGGGCCGGCGACTTCGCGATCGCCGGCGTGGTCGTCGGCCTCGAGCTGGACGGCGACGACCGGGTCGCGCGCGCCGCGATCGGGATGCTGGGCCTTGGCTCGACGCCGCTGCGCGCGCCGGTGGCGGAGGCGGCCGCCGTCGGCCAGCGGGTCGGCGAGCTGGACGCGGCCGAGCTCGGCCGGCTGGCCATGAGCGGCCTGGAGGACATCCCCGCCGACCTGCAGGGCTCGGCGGACTACCGCGTCCGGGTCGGCGCCGAGCTGGTCGCGCGGGCCTGGGCGACGGCGAGGGCGGAAGCGGCTGGCTCCGACCGGGCTGGCGTCACGGCGGCGAGTACGGGAGCGATCGATGGCTGAGTTGCCGGTCCGACTGACGGTGAACGGCGAGACGATCGAGAGGACCGCCGAGCCGCGGATGACGTTGGCTGACTTCCTGCGGGAACGCTGCGGCCTTACGGGCACGCATCTCGGCTGCGAACACGGCGCCTGCGGTGCCTGCACTCTGCTGGTCGAGGGCGCGGCCGTCCGCTCCTGCCTGATGTTCGCCGTCCAGGCCGACGGTCTCGACGTCACGACCGTCGAGGGCATCGCCGCTCCCGATGGCACCCTGTCCTCGGTCCAGGCAGCGATGCGCGACTGCCACGGCCTGCAGTGCGGCTTCTGCACCCCCGGCTTCGTCATGTCGATCACGGCGCTCCTGCGCGACAACCCGAAGCCGACCGACGAGGAGATCCGCGAGGGCCTGTCCGGCAACTTCTGCCGCTGCACCGGCTACCAGGGCATCCTCKCGGCGGTCCACCAGGCCGCCGAGAGGGCCTGACGGCGCTCGGCGGCCCCACCGAGGGGCACCGCCGCGCCGGGACCGCCATCCATGTCCAGATCGTGGTGGATGGGCGGGTCCATAGGCAGGCTGAGCTGACACAGTTCGCACCCGATGGTTCGGAGTGCGTCAGTTCAGCGTGCCTATAGACCTGCCCATCCGACACAGTCGGAGCGGCGCGGCGCCAGCCACCCGCGAGGACCGCGACGCGCGGCCAACCTGGGCGTGGATCCGGTCCATCGCGGGCCGCTATGGCCCGCTCAGCCGTGCGGGGACTGGCGCTCTCCGTGACCGGCGCCGTGACACGCCGGCCAGTGGCGCGGTCGCAGGCGCGGTGGCGTGCTGACCCGTTGACGTGGCCGGCCAGCGGCGTGGCCGGCCAGCGGCGTGGCCGGCCAGCGGCGTGGCCGGCCAGCGGCGTAGCCGCCGGTACATGGTGGCCATGGCCAGGAAGCGTCGGAATGCTCGTCGCCGCGCCGCCGGCGGCGTGAGGGCATTGGCGCATCCCGCGGGGGTCTACACTCACCGGATGAGAACGTCCTTCTCAACACCAGAGAGGACTGCTACCATGGCCTCCAGTCCGGGGTACGGAAAGGAACCGCGCGAACATGGCTCACTTCCCGAAGCCAGCTGAGGGCAGCTGGACCCAGCACTATCCCGACCTGAGCACGGCGGATGCCTCGTACGAGGACTCGATCTCGCCCGAGCACTATGAGCTCGAGCGCAAGGCGATCTTCGGCAAGACGTGGCTCAACGTCGGCCGGGTCGAGCAGCTTCCGAAGGTAGGCAGCTACTTCACCAAAGAGATCGACGCCGCTCGCTCSTCSGTGATCATTGTGCGGAACGCGGAAGGCATCCAGGCGTTTCACAACGTCTGTCGCCACCGCGGCAACAAGCTGGTCTGGCAGGACTTTCCGCGTGAGGAGACGTCCGGCACGGCGCGGCAGTTCATCTGCAAGTACCACGCCTGGCGGTACGACCTCGGCGGCGCCTGCACCTTCGTGCAGCAGGAGTCCGAGTTCTTCGACCTCGACAAGGCGAAGTACAGCCTCGCGGATGTGCGCTGCGAGGTCTGGCAGGGCTTCATCTTCATCAACTTCGACAAGGACGGCACCCAGTCCCTCGTCGAGTACCTCGGCCCGCTCGCGGCCGGCCTCGAGGGCTACCCCTGGGGCGAGATGACGTCGGTCTACAAGTACAAGTCCGACATCGGCGCCAACTGGAAGCTGTTCATCGACGCGTTCGCGGAGTTCTACCACGCGCCGGTGCTGCACAACCGCCAGGCGACCGCGGAGGAGTCCCGCAAGCTGCAGCAGTACGGCTACGAGGCCCTGTCCTACCAGATCGAGGGCCCGCACTCGATGGTCTCCAGCTGGGGCGGCATGTCCCCGCCGAAGGACCCGAAGATGGTCAAGCCGATCGAGCGGGAGCTGCGCACCGGCCTGTTCGGCCCGTGGGACAAGCCGTTCGACATCGAGCTGCCGCCGGCGCTCAACCCCGCCCGGCACAAGGCCTGGGGCGTCGACTCGTTCGTGTTCTTCCCGAACTTCATGATCCTCGTCTGGGAGCCGGGCTGGTACCTCACGTACCACTACTGGCCGACCGCGGTGAACCGTCACACCTTCGAGGCGGCGCTGTACTTCGCCCCGCCGAAGAACGCGACGGACCGGCTGCGCCAGGAGCTGGCGGCGGCGACGTTCAAGGAGTACGGCCTGCAGGACGCCAACACCCTCGAGGCGACGCAGAGCATGCTCGAGTCCCGGGCGGTCAGCGAGTTCCCGCTGAACGACCAGGAGGTCCTCCTGCGTCACCTGCACCAGACCGCCCGCGCTTTCTGCGCCGAGTACGTCAAGACCACCCCTGGCGCCAAGCCGTCCCCGGCGCTGGTCTGATCGCCCGGCTGACCGAGGCTGACTGAGAAGGAGCCACCCGTGGCCAAGCTGCCCGCGGACTTCGCGGATCTGGAGCCGTTCACCGACTGGTGCCTCGCCGCCGAGGACGACCGGTTCGCCAAGCGGTACGGCTCGAACATGGACGAGATGCAGACGTTCTACGACGYGGYCTTYCCKCGYATSCAGGAYGCGCTKRSCTACCTCGACAAGTTCGACCTGGACGACCTCCCCGAGGACGCCTACAACCTGCTTCTCCTGTACTACTCGCTGTGCACGATCTCGTTCCCGGTCGAGGCGTGGCGCCAGCCGCGCGTGCCGGACGCGGGCGCCGCGCACATCTCGAACGTCCTCGCCCCCGCGGTCTGACCGGTCCCCGGCGGATCAGAAGATCCCTTGGGCGGACGGATCCGGGCTCGCTGCCACCGGCTCCTCGTGGGCCGGCGCGGCCCTGGCCGGTGCCGGCGAAGCCATGTTGACCAGCCCCGTTGACATGGTGACGCCGGCACCGGCCGGTTCTGTTCCACCTCCTCCTGCCCCCCGATGACCATGGCTCCTATCAGCTCGGCTTCGGTCGACGCGGCGACCCGCTTCGCGAAAGACTGGGAACGTCGCCCACACCGGCAGGCGATCTTGATATAGGGGACTCACCTGACATGGCTCGAATCGATCCGCTCCCGCTGAAGCAGTGGCCCAAGGAGATGCGGCAGGTGCTGGCCGCGCTCGAGCCACCGGGCGCGCCCGCGAAGCTGTCCCCCGAGGGCCGTTCCAAGGCCCTGAACACGCTCGGGGTCTACGCGTACCACACGACGCTGGCGCAGGCGTTCTTCACCTTCAACGGCCACATCCTGTCGACGAGCACCCTGACGCCGCGCCAGCGCGAGCTGCTGGTGCTGCGGGTCGCCGCAGACCGCGGGGCGGGCTACGAGTGGCTGCAGCACACCTTCCTCGGGCGGGACGCTGGGCTGTCGGACGAGGAGATCCAGCGGATCGCGCTCGGCCCGGACGCCCCGCTGTGGGACCCGCTGGACGCGGCGCTGCTGCGCGCCGTCGACGAGCTGGTCGGCGTCGGCAAGATCGGCGACGGGACCTGGGCCGTCCTCGCGGACAAGCTCGAGGTCAAGCAGATCCTGGACGTGATCTTCACGGTCGGCGCGTACGAGTCGCTCGCCTACCTGCTGCGTTCCTTCGAGATCGACATCGACGACGACATGCTGGCGGCCGTCGCCCGCCGCCAGTCGACCGAGTCGACCACCGCATAGCCGGGTGCGGGCGCGTGCCCGCGCCGTGACCGGACGGGAGAGACCATGTCCGTCAGCGTCAGCCCGATCAGCCCCCAGGTAGGCGTCGAGATCACGGGCCGTACCGGGCCGGAGCTCGCCACTCCCGAGGTCGCCGCCGAACTGCGCAGGTACCTCGACGAGCACGGCGTCGTCGTCTACCGCGAGGCGCACATCGACGACGCCGACCTGGTGACGCTCTCCCGGATGYTCGGCGAGGTGGTCGTGGCCCCGATGGGTGGCGAGAAGGACCACCCGGAGGTCTCGGCGATCACCCTCGACCCGGCGCAGAGCACGCTCGCGGCCTACCGGGCGGGCACGTTCTTCTGGCACATCGACGGCGCGAACGACCTGGTCCCGCAGAAGGCCACGCTGCTGACCGCGCTCGAGGTCGCCACCGAGGGCGGCGACACCGAGTTCGCCAACCTCTATGCCGCCTACGAGGCGCTGTCGGACGAGGACAAGGCCCGGTTCGCCGAGCTACGGGTGGTGCACAGCTTCGCGGCGACGCAGCGGCTGGCCAACCCGGACGCGTCGCCGAAGGCGCGTGCCGCCTGGGACAAGGTGCGCTCCGGGGAACACCCGCTGGTGTGGACCCGGCGAAGCGGCCGCAAGTCGCTGCTGGTCGGCGCCACCGCCGACCACGTCGTCGGCCTGGCCGAGGACGAAAGCCGCGCCCTGCTCGACCGGCTGCTCGACTGGGCGACCCAGCCCGACTTCTCGCTGCGCCACCACTGGCACCGCGGCGACCTGGTGATCTGGGACAACACGGGAATCCTGCACCGTGCCCAGCCCTACACGGCCGCCTCCCGCCGCCTGATGCACCGCACCACCCTCGTCGGCGAGGAAGCCGTGGCCTAGGCGCTGGGCGCTTGCCTGGAGCCCGGCGCGGCAGCCACCGACGCAGCCGCCATCGACTGATCGACTGAAGGGAAACCACGCGCAGATGACCGCGGCACCGAGCGACAGCCTGGGCGGCAAGGTCGCCATCGTCACCGGCGGCGGATCGGGCATCGGGCGCGGCTGCGCGCTGCGCCTAGCCGCCGACGGCGCGAAGGTCGGCGTCTTCGACCTGGACCCGGGCAACGCCAAGGCGGTTGCCGACGAGATCGCCGCCGCGGGCGGTGAGGCGCACCCGGTCACCGTCGACGTCACCAGCCGCGAGCAGATCGACGCCGGCGTCGCGGAGATCAAGTCGCTGTACGGCCCCGCCACGATCCTGGTGACGTCGGCCGGCCGCGAGGGCTTCCGCCGGTTCCTCGACATCACCGCCGAGCAGTGGCAGGCCCTGATCGACGTCAACCTGACCGGGACGTTCCATTCCTGCCAGGCCGTCGTCCCCGACATGATCGCGGCGCACTGGGGCCGGATCGTGACGATCTCGTCATCGAGCGCCCAGGGCGGCCAGCAGCTCATGACGCACTACTCGGCGTCCAAGGGCGGCGTCATCACCTTCACCAAGTCGCTGGCCCTGGAACTCGGCGAGTTCGGCATCACCGTGAACACGATCCCGCCCGGCTTCATCATCACCCCGATGACCGAGCGCAACGCCGCCAAGGGCCGCCTCGGTCCGGAAGGCCTAGACGGGGTCATCGCCCGCACCCCGGTGCGCCGCGGCGGCCAGTCCGAGGACATCGCCGCCGCCTGCGCCTTCCTCTGCCGCGACGAGGCCAGCTACGTCACCGGCCAGATCATCGGCGTCAACGGCGGCCGCAACACCACCTCCGCCGTCTTCTAACGCCCCGCCAGCGGATGTTCGCCGTCGCTGTTACCAGTCGCTGATCCCAGTCGCTGGCTCCAGCGGAATCAAGATCAGTCAGACGGTGCACGTCGCCGACGACGTGCACCGTCTGACCGACTCTTCGAAAGATCGTTCCGAACGGTGAACATCGTCGGACATGGCACTGGTCCGGCGCGCCGCCCGGCGCGCCGCCCGGGGCACCGTCAGCCTGGCTCGACGGCGGGAGCGTCCAGGCGGGTCGGCGGAGTGCGGCTGGCAAGCATCGCGAGAGCGGAGGCTATGACCACCAGGACCGTGTAGCCGAAGGTGATGTGCACGAGGCTCACGTGACCGGCAAGCCGGCTGGTGATCAGGCCGGGAACGGCCGCTCCGCAGTACGAGATCAGAAAGATGGTCGCCAGGACACCCGCACGGTCGTCCGCATCGGTCCTGGCCAGCACGCCGCGCATACCGCCCGCGGAGGCGATGCCCTGCCCGATGCCCGCGGCGAAGCTCGCCACCAGGAAGGGCACGATCGTCCCGCTGCGCACGGCGAGCGCGACGACGAGGGCACAGGTCGCGAACAGCCCGAGCCCGAGGCAGACCGAAGGTGCCGGCCGCAGCCGGCCCGTCAACACCCCGCCGATCGGGGAGAGCACCGACAGCGACGCGAAGACCAATGCCACGACCAAGGTGTTCTCGGTGCCGAGCCGGTCCGCGGTCAGGCTGGGCGCGAACGCCTGGAAGAAGCCTCCCAGCGACCAGGTCGCGACCGCGACCGTGCCGGCGACGAACAGCGGCCTTCCGGCACCGGCTGGCACGCGGACCTGTGGCCGCAGCGTTCGCAGCGCCACCGAGGGGTCGCGTCGTTCGACGCTCTCCGGACAGGCCAGCAGCAGCGCGACGCCCACGGCGAGGGCGCAGACCACGATGCTGTAGGTCAGCACCCGGGGCGCCGGCCCGTATTCGACGATCGCGCCCGACAGCAGGGCCCCGAGGGGGACCGCCAACGGCGGAACGATGCTGGTGATCAGCGCCGCCAGCCAGCGAGGCGCCTCGGGCGCGGTGTCGATGACGTAGGAGCCAAGCGCGCTCGACGCGACCCCACAGGCGATCCCCTGCAGCGCCCGGCCGACGACCAGCACCGGCAGCGCCGCGGCGTGCATGAGCACCAGTCCGCCGGCGATCGAGCTCAGCAGGGCGGCAACGCCGACCGGGAGACGGCCGAGATGGTTGGACAGCCGACCGAGCAGCAGGAGCGAGAGCGCCGTCATCGTGAAGTAGACGACGGTCGTGAGCGCCAAGCCCGAGTTCGTGATGCCGTCCTCGAGCCGATAGGTGCTGTACAGCGGGATCGGCGTACCCGACGCGAGGAACGTCAGGATCAACGTCGCCGAGCCCACGACGAACGCGACCCTGCGAGAAAGGCGACGTCGTCCATACAAGGGTTCGGCAGGCATGGAACCCATCTGAACAGCCCAAACACCCCACAGGCCCCGCCCACCGCCCGACCTAACACCCGTAGGGAATGCCGACGGCCGCGTACTACCGGGCCAGACCGGCTTCCCGGGCGCGGACGATCGCCTGTGCCCGGTCGGCGACCTGCAGCTTGCTGAACACGTTGGACACGTTGTTGCGCACCGTCTTCGGCGACAGGAACAGCCGCTCGGCGATCTGCCCGTTGGACAGCCCGGCCGCGACCAGTCGCAGTACTTCCCGCTCCCGGGCTGTCAGCTGCCCGAAAGGCTCCGATGCTGCCTGGGCCGCGGTGGCCAGCGTGGTGAAGTAGGCGGTGACCCGGGCCGCCAGCGCCGGCCCGAAGATGACCTCCCCGCTCGCGACCGCGGCGATGGCACGGAGGATCTCGTGCTGGTTGGCGCCCTTGAGAAGGTATCCACGGGCGCCGGCCAACATCGCCGCGAAGACGCTCTCGTCGCCGTCGTGCATCGTCAGGGCGAGCACGCCGGTTCCCGGCAGCGCGGTGAGAATCTGGCGGGTGGCCTCGATGCCGTCCAGCTCGGGCATCTGCAGGTCCATGACGACCACGTCGGGTCGCAGTTCGTGGGCGAGCGCGACCGCCTCCTTGCCGTCGGCCGCCACGGCGACCACGTCGACCTTGCCTGTGGAGTCGAGCAGCATGCGCAGGCCGTCGCGGTAGACGGGGTGATCGTCGGCGAGAAGCACTCGCACCGCGGCGCCTCCGCCCCCATCCTCGCCCCCGGCCCCGGCCCCGGCCCCGGGCTCGGGCTTCGGCTGGGTACTCATGCCGCCATCACATCATCGGCGGCGCAGGGCAGTACCGCGCGGACCAGCGTCCCGCCGTCAACGCCGTCGGCGACCGTGCAGCTGCCGCCCAGCTCCTCGGCGCGTTCGCGCATCGCGACGAGCCCGACGCCGACCAGACCATCGGCCCCGACGCCCCGGCCGTCGTCAGTGATCTCTACGGTCAGGCCTGGCCGCAGCGCCGACAGGTGGATCGCGCATCGGTGGGCCCGCGCGTGCCGGGCCACGTTGGCGAGGGCCTCGCCCACGATCCGGTAGGCCGAGACCTCGACGGCGGCGGGTAGTTCCGACAGGTCGCCGTCCACCGTGACGGTGACGGCGAACGCGCCGGCGAACCGGGCGGCCTGCTGGCGCACCGCGCCTTCGAGGCCCAGCTGGTCGAGCGCCGGCGGCCGTAGGCCGTGCACGAGCCGGCGCACGTCGGCGAGCACCGCGTCGAGCTCGTCGCTGACCTGGCCGAGGATGGCGTCGGCCCTGGCGGGGTCGTGGGTGCCGATGTCGTGGGTGCCGATGTTGCGGGCGGCCTGGATCTTCAGCGACGCGCCGGCCAGCGCCGGGCCGAGCCCGTCATGCAGGTCGCGGCGCAGCCTGCGGCGCTCTTCGGCCACCCCGGTGACGAGGTGTTCCCGGCTGCGCTGCAGCTCCTCGGTGAGCGCCGTCGCCCGCGCGGCGGCCGCCGCCTGCCGCACCATGTCGGCGAGCAGCCGCTGATCGTTTTCTGACAGCCTGGTCGCGCGCCGGACGACCAGCGCGAGCCGGCCGATCGACGCCCCGCGGTACGTGAAGGGCAGCACGATGACGTCGGAACGCGCGTCGCCGTGCTCGGCGACGACGGTGTGCCCGTCGGCGCGGTCCAGCTCGACTCGCACGTACGGGGAGCGGAACGCCATCGACACCGCCCGCGCCACGGCGAGCAGCTGCTCGTCGGGGCCGCTGGTCTCCTCGAGGCGCCGCGCGAGCGCCGACACCACGTCGTACGGGTCACCACGCCCGCGCAGTAGCCGGGTGACGAGGCGCTGGATCCRCAGGCGCATCGGGCCGTAGAGAACCGCGACCACGCCGGCCGCGGCGGCCGATGCCACCGGCTGGTCGACGAACGCGCGAGCGCCTACGAAGACCGCGACGTCCAGCGCGATGACCGTCGCCGCGACCGCGCCGTACAGCAGGGTCCAGCCGAGTACGGCGTCGACGTCGTACAGGCGGGAGCGGGTGATCGCGACGGTGACGGCCGCCGCGACGACCATCACCGACAACGCGAAGACGCCGTCGTTGACCCAGCCCTCGGTCACGAGCGCGACGAGCAGCAGGAGGAGACTGAGCCCGCCGCCGAGCAGCAGCCAGCGCAGTTGCGCACGCCGCTGCGGATCGCAGTGGCGGAACCGCCAGCCGAACGCCGCGAGCGGGACCAGCAGGCTGAGCCCGAGGCACCCGCCGACCACCGGCTGGGCGAAATCCCAGTAGCGCGCAGGCAGCGCGGGTGTGGTCGGGTCGAGGTCGATGCCGGCGAGGCCCGGAGCACGCGGCTCGCCGCCAGACATGACCTCCCATGGCACGGTGAGGAGCACCAGCACGGTGAGGCAGGTGCTGACCATGGACAGCGCGGCTGGCAGGCGCCATCGCTTCGACGGTAGCCGGCCGTCGGGGAAGAACAGCAGGATCAGCGGCACGACCAGGTTCGTCATCGGCCCGAACCGGGCGCCGACGTACACCGCGGGCGCGGTGAACGGCAGTCCGCCGGAGTGCCGCAGGACGGAGAGCCCCGCGTACGCGGCGGTGAACCCGTCGACGCAGGCGACCAGCCCGCCGACGGCGAGGATCCAGGTCATCGGGTGGCGGGGCAGTCGCGCGGCGAGTAACGCGGCGGCGATGGCGAGCGCGAGCCCCGGCAGCGTCGCGCCCCACGCGGCGAACGCGAGCGGACCGGGGCGGTGCGCGTCGGGTTCCAGCGCCTCACACCAGAAGCCGCCGACGGTCGCGAGCGCGCACACGGCGGACAGGGCGAACACCGCGGCGGCCAGCCGGCGGTCGTGAGTGTGTGGCACCCGCACAGCGTGCCAACCGCGCCGTCCCGCTGTCCCGGGACCGGTGTCCCGCACCCGGCCGGGACAGCGGGCGGGACCGATCTGGACGGTGCTCCCTGGCATCCCGGGACGGCGGGCCGCGACCGTCGACCCCATGAGCATTCACCTCGAACCAAGCCACCTCCAGCCGGCGCCGGCGCCGGCGCCGTCCGCGCCGTCCGCGCCGTCCTCGCCCCTCCCGCCGCCCACCGGGCGCACCAGACCCGCCGGGATCGCGCTGGCCGCCGGGGCCGTCGCGTGGGCGGTGGGCACCGTGATCGCCGGTGACCAGATGGACAAGACCATCAACACCTGGGAGAACCTCGGCGGCCTGATGTTCCAGCTCGGCCTGGTGAGCCTGATGCTGGTGCTGCTGTCGACCGGCGCGACCGGCACCCGCCGGGGCCGCGCGTTCCCGGTCGTCGAGCTGGTGCTGCTCGTGCCCGCGATCGTGTGGACCCTGGGAGCGTTCACATACCGCCACCCGGCCAACGAGCCGACCTGGCTCCAGGTCGTGGACGTGTGCTGGCCACTGTCGATGCTCGGCATGATCTTCGTTGGCGCCGCGGTCGCGAAGGCGGACCGGTGGACCGGCTCCCTGCGTTGGCATCTGCTCGTCGCGAGCCTCTGGCTGATCGTCATGATCCCGATCAAGAACATCGCCGGCATCGTTCCGTACACGTTTGCCAGCGCTGGTTGGCTGGTCGCGACGTACGGCACCCTGGGCCTCCGCCTGGCCCGGCGCCCCCACGCCTGAGCTGGACTCGCATCGACGGTCGCTGTCTGTGCCGCGGGGCCAGGCGGGCAGGAGGGTGAAGCGGACGGGTTCGGACAGGACCGTGGTGGCGGCGGGGAGGTCCGACATGCGGCTGGCAAGGGTGGCTTCGGCCAGACGGGGCGGGAGGGCGGTGCTGAACTTCAGGCCAGCCAGCGCCTCCTCGGTGACGAGGGGGAGGCAGAGACGGGCGGCAGCGTCGGTGGTGGCCGCTCGCCACATGTCGGGGGTGAGGTCCGTGCGTAGCCGCAGGTAGGCGGCGGTGGGGGCCTGGTTGGGGTCCGCGAGGTCGCTGAGGGTGGCGGCGGGGTGCGGTTGGCGCGTTCGCCGGCCCAGGTCCACCAGCGGACGTCGGTAAGGTCCTCAGTGCGGACGATCATTGTTCCGGCGGGGTGGACGACGTCGAGATGGGTCTCACGGACTGCCGCGAGGTGCTCGGTCGCGCGACGGGTCAGTGAGACCGGGGGGTCAGCGCCGAGTAGTACCTCGCGCATCGCCCTGGTCAGCGGAAACGAGCAGGCGCCGACGGTGGACGTGAGCCAGCGGGCGCGGCCGCCGCTGTCGGCGGGTTCGACGAAGCAGCGGCGGCGTTTCCAGTCGATGTGGGTGACGCGCCAGCTGCGGCCGGCGAGCAGCAGCAGGCGCGGGCCCTCGACCGGGTCGGTGAGCAGGACCGGGTCGGCGGTCAGCTCGGAGAAGTGCCGATGGCCGAACTTCCGCTCGGCTTCCGGGCCGACGAAGAGCATGCCGCCGTCGGAGTCGAGGTAGCCCATCCGGACGAGGTGGCGCACGATCGGCTCGGCGGATCGGTCGAACGGGGCGAGGCCGTTCCATTCCTCGGCCCAGAGCCGGTCGCCGACGCGGTTCTCCTGCAGGCAGTAGGCGAGCACCTGCTGGGCGACGATGTGGCGCGGCTCCGGCGGGGGGGGGGGGGGGGGGGGGGGGGGGGGGGGGGGGGGGGGGGGGGGGGGGGGGGGGGGGGGGGGGGGGGAACCGGCTCGACCCAGCCGCGGCCCCAGAGCAGCAGCAGGCCGGCGGCCTGCATGAGCGCGGGCTCGGACAGCGCGAGGAACAGGCAGTTGCGGACGGTGTCGGCGCGCCGCCCGGTGCGGCCGGGACGCTGCAGGAACGAGGCGACGGTCGCCGGGGCGTTGATCTGGACGACACGGTCGAGGTCGCCGACGTCGATGCCGAGTTCCAGCGTGCTCGTCGAGACGATGACGCAGTCGCGCGCCTGGGCGAAGGCATCCTCGGACCGGCGCCGCTCGTCGACCGACAACGACGCATGCGAGAGGAACGTCGTCACGCCGAGGGAGCGCAGCGCCTGGCCGAGCTCCTCGACGGTCTTCTTCGAATCGCAGAAGACCAGCCGCTTCTCGCCCTGGTGCAGCAAGGCGAGCACCTTCGCCGCGTTCGCGACCGACCCGACGTAGTCCAGCTCGATCTCGCCCGGCGGCGACGCGGGTGGCGGAGCCAGCGAATAGATCATGGGGTGGGCGCTGTCGACCACGGCCGCCCCCGCGTCCTGCGCGGACAGACCGGCGGTGACGCCCTTGACCGCGGGCCCAGTCGGCTGCCTAAACTATTGTCTGCGGCATCCGGAAGTCCAGCGATGGGTCGCTGACGTCGTGACGGGTAAGGTGATCGACATTCTCGCTGTCGACGCTATGAAGACGCTTCCTGTTGTTATTCCACCACTGCGAACCCAACGTGAGATCGTTGCCGCTTTCGCCGCTTTCGACGAATAGATCGCTACACACCGGGAAATTGTTCGAGTCACCACTGCTCTGCGCGACACCGTGGCTCCTGCCCTACTCAACGGAACATTCCCGGCGATGATGTCCACCTGGCCGACAAAATTCCCAACTAGGCTGACGCCGACGAGCGCAGCGGGTAAAGGGCCATGCGGTGAGCTTGTGYTGGCACTTCGTCAGCACCGTGGCTTATGCCCGGCAGTCTTCGGACATAGCGTGGTCAAGGGCTCTGCGGGATTGTGGCGCAGGTGCGCCTCGACCACGAGCGGTCAACGGACCGTTTTGTTCCCCAGACCGGGTGGGTCGCCCGCAGCTTGCCCGCGAGCTAGTCGAGAAGGGTAGCCTCGGCGTCCGGGTACTCGGAAACCCGCGGCGTCCAAGGACCAGTCGTCGAGCTTCCGAAGTTTCTGACCGTACCTCCGGGCGCGTAGAGCAGGTGTATCAGCCGCGGACCCGGTGTTCGATATCGCCACGGTTAGGGGCATGTCCAGTGCGCCAAACGGCGTGAGCGGCGTGCAGCTTAGCGGTGAGTTTGTCCAGCAGGGCGGCCTCGGCGGCGGGTGTCTCCGAGCCGGCGGCGATGAGTTTGGTGTAGCGGACGGTGTCGACGATGGCGGACTTCACGCGTTCGTGGGCGAGGTAGGTGGCGAGGTCTCGGGTCCACTCGACGGCTGCCTCCGGGGGGAGGGCGTTTCGCCAGGCCGCTCTGGCGAGCTCTTCCTCGTCAGGCTGGTAGGCCATCTTGTGGAGGTGGACGGCCAGGTCGTAGACCGGGTCGCCCCAGAGAGCCAGCTCCCAGTCGAGGAAGTACGTCGCCCCACCCTTCACGATCAGGTTCTTGCGGTGGATGTCGGTATGGAGCAGGCGGAACGGCCTGGGGGAGAGGGTTTTCCAGCGGTCGAGGATGGGTTCGAGGGGGTCGGCCGGGAAGCGGAGAGCTTTGAAGAGGTCGCCGAACTCGTCGGAGAAGGCGGCGTGCACGTTTGCGGTGATGGTGGAGAGGCGCTGGGCGAACGCGGTGGTGTCGCCGTCGGTGGGCCAGCCGGCGGGGAGCGGTGGGAGCTGGTCGAGCGGGACCTGGCCGAGCTGGGCGAACAGGGCGCCGACGTCGGGGATGACATGTTCGGGCACGCGCTTGCCACGGGGTGCGATCACGTCGAGGACGTCGCCATCGACCCATTCGACGATCTGGTAGGCGGGGTCGATGCTGGCGTGGAGAAGTCGTGGCGCCCGAGGGATGGCCGGGTGGAGGGCGCTCACGACCGCGGCCTCTGGCCAGATCGTGAGGTCCATGGTGTCGGCCCCCGGGATCGGGATGCGCACCACGACGCGCCCGGTCGGTGTCTCGATGCGGACGTTGTGGTTGTAGAAGCCGGCGCTCCGGTCGGTGCAGGCCAACGCCAGCCGATACAGCTCGTCCGGCTCGTTCGTGGCCGCGCGTGGCGCGACCGGCATCGTCTCGTCGACGGCTGCGGCAGTCGCTGGGACATTCTCGGCCGTGGAACCAGTCGAGCTCGATGTCGGCGGATCGGAACTCGTCATCAGGCGGCCCCGCCGAAGCCGAGCAGGTCGCGGGTGAGCACGTCGATGCGACCTTTCATGGCGTCGAGAGAGTCGAATGGCTGGATGGCGCTTTCGGCGCGCTGGCAGGCGTCCGTCACGTACTCGTCCTCGATTCCAAGCTCTCGCAGCGCGGCTCCGGCGCACAACACCAGCGTCGGATACACCTCCGCGGCCTCCAGCTCGCTCACCGCCCAGCGCGCCGACTCCCGGGCGAGGCCGACCTCGCCGCGTCGTGCCTCCAACGCCCCTCGGTACAACCTTGCCCGAGCAAGCCCCGATCGATAGCTTGCCCGGGTCAACGCCTCGACCGCCGCGTCGAACGCCGCCTCGGCCCGATCGAGGTTGCCAAGCCGCAGCTCGGCAACGGCGATCGCCGTGTGGCACTTACCCAACTCGTGCTGCGCGCCGATCTCGGTCTGGACCTCGATGGCCGCCCGTGCCTCGGGGATCGCGGCCGGCGCGTCGACGAACGCGAGCAACTCGGCCCGGTTGGTCCTGATGTTCGCGTTCCCGAGGTAGGACCGGGCCGCCTGGTAGTAGGCCGCCGCCTCGTCGAGAAGACGGTCCGATGCCGGGAAGTCGAAGGCGAACCGATACGCCAGGTGACGCAGCCGGGCCACGTCACCGCGACACTCCGGATGCCGTCGCTCGGCGATCGCATCCAGYGCGGTCGCGAACCGTTCCGCCTCGACGAACCGCCCCTGGCACATGTGCAGGTCAGCAGCCCACAGGCCGGCGCCCATCCGAGCGGTGTCGTCCTGGCCGGCCCACACTCGGTTGTAGATCGTCAGAGCGGCCGTCGTCTGGCCCGCGATGCGGCGTGCCTGGCCGGCGGCGACGGCGAGCCGTGCCCCGACAGACTGGCTGACATCCCAGTTCTCGTCCGGGGTCAGCTCCAGTGCCTGGGTGGCCTCGCCGCGGCGAAGCAGCGTCTCGACGTCCATCACCCGCGCGGTCTCGGTCAGATCCGACGTTGCTCGGACTGGGTTCTCCCGCAGAAACTCGCGCAGGTCGGTCAGCACGCCACCAGCGGCGCCGTCAGCCCCGCCGCGCACCGCCACCTCGACCAGGTCGAGCAGCTCGACTCCGGTGATCTCCCCGACGTGCAGCGCATGGAAAACCAGTTCCCGGAACGCGACCGGGTCCGCCAGCATTCGCCCGCCCAGGCTCCGGGACCTCTCCTGATCGGTGATGCCACCTTCTGCGGGGTCCTCGAAGGCACGCTGCTCCCAGGCATCGCGCAGCAGCCGGTGGAGTTCCAGGCGAGCCGGCGCGGACAGTCGGTCGCGCAGGGCGCCCGCCATGAGCTGGTGGAACCGGAGCTGGTCGCCGGCCGGGTAGACGAACGAGTAGGACGAGATCGACTCCCAGGCCGTCACATGTCCGGGAAGCCGCAGCGCCGCCGTCAACGTCTGGAAAATCTCCTGATCGAAGATCCTTGCGACGCCGAGGACCTCCAGCGTCCGCACCTCGTCGGCCGCTACATGCTGCAGGAAGCGTTGCAGGATCTCCCGTTGCGTCRCCGTCCGGGCCCGCATCGGACCCGTACCCTCGGCGTTTGTGCTGCCGTCGCCCGTGTCGATAGCGAGGTGCAGGTAGAACGGCAGCCCCGCACTCGCTCTCGCGAGCCGCCTCCGTTCACCCTCCTCGGCCACCCCAGAGGCGCCGAGCAACGTCAGTCGCGCCTCCATCGGCAGCTCGTCGACCGGGCAGGCTCGGACCAGTCCATGCCAGTCGGCGTCGTAGGCATCCCAGCGCAGCGGCTCTCGGCCGGCGATGACGACCAGGCCGCAGTCGAGCTGGGCGACCAGATCGCGTAGCCAGACATCTGCGAGCTGCGTCCGTCCCGAGCGAGTCGGAGCGGGCACCAGCGCCTCGTAGGTGTCGATCGTCAGCACATAGGGGCGGCTGGCAGACGCGTCGCGCAGGTCCTCGGCGAACAGGAAGGTGACGGCGTCGGCGACCTCGGCGTTCGGCAGGTCGTCGAGCGACGACAAGGTCTCGTCGTGACTGATCCGATGGCGACGACGCGCATCCGAGGTCACCCGCTCCGCGGCCTTCAAGAGTCCGAGCGCGGTGCCGAACACGGGTATACCGGCGACCGAATCGATGATCTCGGTGAGCACGCCGCTCTCCTCGACGAACGGCAGCGTCTCCCGGCTGATCCGCAGGTGCGGGTGAATGCGCTGCCACAGCACCGCGTAGGCGATGTCGAACCGATCGAACCGCACCCCCTGTTTGCCGAACTCGGCGCGCAGAACGGCGAGGGCGTCCTCCTGCTGCCGCATCGCCGGCACCTGGAGATCGAACGCCGCGGTCCGCCAGCCCTCCGGGGCCTGGACCCGCAGCTCCCGAAGCAACCGCGACTTCCCGATCCCGCCGACGCCGGTCATGTTCAGCACCCGGGGCGTGGACTCGCCAGCGGCCATCGCCGCCCGGACCCGTTCGATCTCGTTCGTGAACGCGTCCAGCAACGGTTCCCGGTCCACAAACTCCCGTTGCAACGCCGCCACCCGGCGAAACCGCGGCGCGATCGCCATCCACGACCTCCGGTGAAGCAGCCATCAATGTGTAGCTACCAATCGTCACCGTAACTCGACGATCGCCCTGCGCATCCAACCACGCCCATCCCGCCTCGGCTGACTGAACCACGCAATCCGACACCTTCCCGTCGACAAGCTGACGGACCCGTCAGTGGTGTAGCCATCAGGTATCTGGCGTGGAACTGATGAGCACGCCCTGTCGGCGCGTGCCGGCCCCGGCTGGTTGTTGACTCCTTCGACGCCTTTCGGCCGGAGCCACCGAGGGTTTGCTGAGGCCTGCGCGTAGCCCCCGCCGCACCTGTTGCAGCTGACGGCCCTGAACCGACGGACGCCTCATCGGCAGCGTTCCGCCAACGGGTCGTGACAAGACTCATCGGATGACGTTCGAGCTGAGCGTTGCTCCTACGTGCAGGTATCGCATTGGCCGCTCAGCGGGAGCTGCGTGTGGCAGGTGGGGCAGAGCGCAGGCGCCGGGGCTTGCTGGCGGATCTGTCGTTCGCGCCGGGCTGCGAGCTGCGGCGTGAGGGCGGGTCGGCCGCCATCCGGTGGCAGCGCGGCGCCAAAATGCAGGTGGCAGGCGAGGCGTTCCTCGGCGGCATGCTCGTCGAGGTCGTCGGGTCGGTAGCCGCGGTTGGTCTCGACCGCGCCGCCGTAGCCGTCGCCCACCGTGCCGTCCTGATGGACGCACAGCGCGGACAGCAGGGGTTCATGTCTGGACTGGCACTCGTCGGCAACGCGGCCGAGCACGCCTCCGATCCAGTGCATCATCAGCATCCTGGTCCGGATGCCCGACGACCGTTGGACCTCTTCGGCCAGTTCCGCGTAGGTGATCACGGCGTGATATCGGCGAGCCACCGAGATGAGCACCTCCCGCCCGGCGTCCGCCCATGCCGCGCGCGCGGCGTCGAAATCGACGCTCGCCCCGTCGCCCTCGCGGTAGGTACCGCTCACCATGCGCCCTGCACTTTCTCGTCCACCGTTGGTCGGTTCCGGCCCAGGTGACGGCCCGTCGTCTGTCTTGTCGTCGTGTAGCGGCCGGGAGGCACGGCGCTCTCGCAGGCGTTCGCGCAGAGGTGTCGCCGGCCGGCCATCCAGGTTGAGCGGCGGGTCGAGCACGGCCAGAACGGTGGCTTCCAACTGGCCGAGTTCGTCGACGTCGGCGACGGGAACGGTGATGACGCGTAGGTGCTGTTCGATCCAGGTGTCGAGCTGGGGGTCGTCATCGTCGGTCAGGTTGAGCGCGCCGCCCAGGGCCGCGGCCAGAGAGCGCCGGAAGGTGGAGAACCGGGCTCGTCCACCCAGGTGCATTCCGGAGATCCTGGTCCACAGTGTGCTGGTGGACCTGCGCCCACTGGGCCAGCGCCGAGCACCTGCCTGGCCGGCGTAGATCAGACCGGCGGCGACGCGCTCACCGAGGCCGGCAGTCAGATCGCGCGCGCCCGGACCGTCGACCCACCAGGTGTAGAGCCCTGGCTTGTCCAGCGCCTGCCGGTCACTGGCGAGGAACTCGGTGGGGGTGCGTGACCTCCGCTGCTCTGTGAGCTCGGCCGTCAGCGCGGCGACCTCGGTGCGTGGCAGCCGGTCATCGGCGGCTTCGAGATGTTCGTCGGGTGGCGGGGTGATTCCATACCAGGCCAGTTGTTCGCCAAGGCGAAGGTGACCCAGCGGGGCCGAGAGCCGTGCGCCCAGTTCCTCGAGCGGGCTACGGAGCGGATCGAGATAGACGGCGCCCGCATGGACCTCGATCATCAGGCCGCGCAGGTCTCCCAGCAGGGAGGCGAGCTGCATGCCGACAAACTGGCCCCAGGCTCGACGATAGCCAGCCGGTTGGTCCGGTAGGTAGACATCGTAGGGGCCGATCACGTCGTCAGGCGCGAGCAGGCCATACTTCGCGCTGAGCACGTACCAGGGCAGCCCGCTGCCCTCCGCATAGGCACGCCTACCGGCGAACAGCGGGCTCACGAACAGATCCGCCGCCCGGTCCGCCCGGGCTTGCTTGGTCTTCACACAGCCAATCAGCACCAGATCGGCGGCTATCCTGCCGGACGGCGACGGCGACGGCGACGGCGGCTCGGCAGAGTCAGGTGACAGTTCTGGCACCAGATCGCCCGTGGCCTTCGCATAGAGGCCATGGTCCGTCCGGCGCAACAGCGGCGCGCGACGGCTGAACTGACTCGTCGCACGGTTCGGCGCGTTCTCGACGGCGCCCTGGATGTGCACTCCGAGCGTGCGCTCGTTCACCTCGGGATGGTGCTCGCGGAACCAACGGACGATGTCACCGCGCCTGATCGGTTCATCAAGGTCACGAATGCAGGTCTCCAGCAGTGACCACACCGTCATGCGTGGATTCTCCACCTCGGGCCATATCTGGTTCTCCGTGGCCCGTTGGAAGTCGTGTCCAACCGCTGGCGGCCGCCGCCGACCGCGCGTCACGCCACGCCACCGTCCTGGGCAGGGACCATACGACGGTTACGGGCGCTGCCCGGCGCGCGATCCGCGTGCGCTGGAGGTGAGCGAAGACAGGGTCATTTCAGGATGCCACGGGCGACGAAGGGTGGCGATCAAGTGCCGACAGAGTGGCATCCAACGCCGCCCGCGCCGCGTCGACGGGCGGTCCGGGATGCCGGTAACCGATCACCTCCGGCGTGAGCGGGCCGTCGTAACCGACTGACCTCAGGGCCCCGAAGAAAGCCTGAAAATCGATCACCCCGCGGCCCGGCAGAAGCCGTTGGTCATCACGGACGTCCGCCGGACGAAGGCTCGCGGCGTCCGCGACCTCGACGCACAGTATGTCGCCGCCGGCCGCCAGTATTTCCGCCGTTCCGGCGCCGGCGTGATACCAGTGCCAGGAGTCGAGCAGCAGCCCGACGTTCTCGCCACAGGAACGAGCGAAGGACAGCGTGTCCTCCATTCTCCACAGAAACTCGTGAGGACGGGCACGCCGCAGGTGCAGAGGGCTGTGGAACTCGAGCGCCAACCTGATACCCGCCTCCTCCAGCACGCGGGCGCAGAGGACGAGCCGCCCGCGGATGATGGGCAGCGCCAGATGCATGGGCAGATCGGAGGACGGCGGGACCGATCGGCACATGACACGGACACCGATCCGCGCGGCGAACCCCGCCAGCGCGGGAAGCGCGGCGAGATCTTCGGCGAAGGTCCGGTCGTCGGCCCTGAACTCGACGGGGAAACGGGCGCCACCCGCCGCCATTCCCGCTTCCGCGAGCAGGTCGCGGGTTCTGGGCGCGCCGTCGCGGTAGGCATCCCGCAACGGGACCTCGACCGCCGTGAATCCTGCCTCCCCGGCCAGGTTGACCATCTCCGGCCAGGCGACCGGCTGACCTCCGGAAAGAGACGGGTGAAAAGAAATCAACACATCGTTTCCTGTTGTCCTGGCTGTTCGCGGATCATACCCGTAGAGGCTCGACGCCTGTCGATGATGTCCTCACGTGAAGACAGGTCCGAAGAACCTCACGGAGGCTGTGTACCTCTGGAAGCAGTCCGCGGTCGCTGGGGGCTTCTACTGGCTGGACGGGCCGAACAGCACCGGGACCGCTGTCAGCCGCCACACCGAACCGTCGCGGGCGGAACGCTCGGCGAAGACGACCCAGCCTCGTTCGGAGGGCCTCGGGCTGAAGGAGACGCTACCCTCAAAGGGCCGCGAGACGTCGCCGCCACCCGTCACGAACCCCTCGCCGAGGCGTTTGACCGCCGCCTCGGGACCGCCCAGGACCTGCACGGCCACCGTGCCCTCGAAGGCCAGCGCGCGGCCACGGACCCGCAGCGGCGAGACGACCGTCGCGGCTCGAGCCGGCTCGTCGACCACGATCGTCGCCGTGGCCGCGCCCGTCACCGACCACGAGGCGGTGCCTCGGCGCAGCGACACCGTCGTCACCGCGGCCTTCACCGGAGCGCCGTTCTCACTCCGTGGGTAAACGTCCACCTCGGCGTTGTCCGCGCCCACCACGCGGAACGCAGTGCCGGCCGGGTCGGTCATGCCCGCGACATCGGCCAGGAACTGGCGGGCGGCGTAAACGCCCGCGACCGCGTTCGTGCCCTCGACCCGCGGCGTCACCAACTGCAGCCACGAGTAGAAAGCCACAGCGTCGTTGTCGAACGAGTAGATGGTCGAGCGGACAGTCGAGAACTGGCGGAGCGTGGCATTCAGTTCGGCCAGCAGAGCGGCCGAACCGTAGCTGGAACTCGCATTGGGAATGATCTGGCGGAGGTCGGCGAAGTCCGCGTAGGCGACCCCGTTCTCGACGGTCAGCCGGTGCAGCGTCCCGGCCGTCCGCGCGGAGAAGAACGAGGTGTACCCGGCGGCGCGTTCCGCCTCGGTCGGCCCGGCCAGCAGCTGGCCGAGGGCCGCCGTCGCCGGCATGGCGGTGCGGGGGACGGTCCTGGTCACTGCCTCGACTTGGTCGGCGTCGGCCGAACCGCGGTGGAAATAGACCCGGACGGTCGTCGTCGTCGCGGTGGTGGAGGTCGGCGTCGGTTCGCCGCCGAGTGTGCTCGACGGCCCCGGCGTGACGCTGGTGGTGGCATGGTCGGTCGGCGACGAGGTTCCGCCGCCGTCCCTGACCGCGAACAGCCAGACGGCCCCGGTCACCAGCGCGGCGGCCAGCACGACCGCGAGGGAAACCACGGCCCAGCGTCTTCTCGTGAGAACGAACATCGCCGCCTCCAGGTGGAACCGCTGCCGGCATCACCCTCATGTCACCGTTCTTATGTCACCGCTTTCCGGAATCCGCGACAACGGGCAAGAAGGGGCTCGTTCACCGGAAACTCGGCACACCCTGTCGCGACCTTCGACCCGGAGTGGATCCGGCCGTCTCCGCACCAGCGCTCCCGAAGCGTTCGACGTGTCCGAGGCGGAACTCGCCCGCGAGGTCGTCGCAGCCGAGCGCGAACGACCGTTCGCCGAGCCGGTCTCCGAATCGGCGGCTGACGAGGCCGCAAGGGCCGCAAGCTGAACCGACCGGATTGGCCGCGGGGCGCCGTCGATATCTCCGTCCCGAAGGCCGCTATCGGCGGACGGTGAGTGTTTCGATGCTGAACCGAAGAAGTGCGGATTCGAACTCGGTTGGGTTGTCGATGCCGGGCTGGTAGGGGGCCATGCGGTCGTGGATGCCGTCGAACCAGGAACGTAGGAGGACGGCGCCGTCCTGGTCGAGGCGGCCGATGCTGATCGCGTGGTTGAGGAGGACTTCGAGCTCGGCGCGGAGGAGATCGGGTTTGGGACGGTCGTGGGATTGAGCGGGACCGCGATCCCTCAGGCGGCGGCACGGGACAAAGCGCGCTATTGCTGGGTGATGGTGATGGTGAGGATCTGAGGCTTGCTGGCGGGCGCGCCGTCGGCGGCGCCGCCTTCGACACCGGGCTGGGTGATCCTGTCGAGGACGTCCAGGCCCTGGGTTATCTGGCCGAAGACGGTGTAGCCGCCGGCCAGGGCCTGGGCGCCTGCCTGGGATGGGTCGGCGTAGTTGATGAAGAACTGGCTGCCATTGGTGCCCGCTCCGGCGTTGGCCATGGCGATCACGCCGCGGCCGTAGGTGACGCCAGTGGTGTTCTCGTTCTTGTACGTGAACCCGGGCGAACCGGTGCCCGTGGCGGTCGGGTCACCGCACTGAAGGACGTAGATCCCGGCGTCGGGGCCGTGGGTCTCGCGGTGGCAGGTGGTGTCGTCGAAGTACTTCTGCTGAGCCAGGAAGAGGAGCGCATGCACGGTGCACGGTGCCTTTTCCGGGTCCAGCGCGAAGACCATCACGCCATAGTTGGTGCTGATCGTCATGGTCGCCGGCTTGGTGCTGACCGTCGCGGCGGACGGCGGCAGCGCCCCACCACGGCTGATCTGGGAACCGGAGGCAGAGGTCTCTCTGGTGTAGACGCAGTCGCCAACAGAGCTGGTTGACGCGTTGTCGGTCGAACCCGTGGGAGCCGAACCCGTGGGAACGGTGCCGGCGGGAGCGCCTGCAGAGGGGCTCTGGCTCTGCTCGGCGGTTTCGACCGCGTTGTGTACCTCCCGAGTCACCTGGGTGACGACTATGACCATGACCGTGATCACGGAGGCCAGGACGACCACCGCCGCGCCCACGATCGCGGCGATGACGCCACGCCGGCGCCGGCGTCGGCCCGGGCCACCGGCCGGGGGCCACGGCGGCGCCCCAGGCGGTCCGACTCCCGGCCGCGGCGGGCCGTACCCCGGCGGCGGATAACCCGGCTGGGCGTAGCCCGGAGGCGGATAGCCGGGCTGGGTATGGTCCGGCGGTGAA
Organism: Pseudofrankia sp. EUN1h; assembly: GCF_001854645.1. Classification (NCBI taxonomy): domain Bacteria; kingdom Bacillati; phylum Actinomycetota; class Actinomycetes; order Frankiales; family Frankiaceae; genus Pseudofrankia; species Pseudofrankia sp. EUN1h. The sequence goes on from NZ_MBLN01000041.1 coordinate 46,609, forward strand.
TATCCCGGCGGTGAATATCCCGGCGGTGGATATCCCGGCGGTGGGTAACCCGCCTGGGATTGGCCGTCAGGAATGGGGCCGGGCGTGGGTGCCGGCTGCCCGGGTGCCGGCTGCCCGGGTCCTGGCTGCCCGGGTCCTGGCTGTGCGGGTCCCGGCTCGGAACTTGTGGGCTCTCCCGACCAGTGCGCCATGGAATCCCGCCCCCGCACGTCCGTTGCCCCAGAACCCGCCGGTCATGCTACCGCCGGTCCGCGTGGCGTCCGTCGCTCCCAGGCTGGATCTGACGCTGACTGATCGCGATTCGAGCGAGCGGCGACGAATGCTGCGAGGCTGGTCGCGATCTCTGCGACTGCCCTCGGCTGTACGTACCAACCGCGGCCGTGGGCCTGACTCACGACGGGAACGGCCCCGCGTGAGCCGAGCCGTCGCGGTCCGCCGAAGGAGGGCGCGATGACCGACACGAACGCGCATGTCCCGGTCCCATTGACCCCGGCCCCATCGACCCCGTCGCTGGCGGATCCGGATCCGGACACGATTCGGCTGGGCTATGCCCAGCACGGCTCGGATAAGGCGGCCCGCGCCGCCGACCTGGCGCGTCGCTACCCGGTCCATGCGGCCGCGACCCGGTTATATGGAGAGGCGTTCCACCGGGACCCTCATGCCGTCTACCGGCAGCTGCGAGCCAAGCACGGCCCGGTCGCCCCGGTGCTGCTGGATGACGACGTCCCGGCCTGGCTGGTGATCGGTTACCGGGAACTGCACTACGTCGCGGGCCAGTCTGACCTTTTCGGCAAGGACTCCCGGACCTGGAATGCCTGGGACCTGGCGCCGCCGCACTGGCCGCTGCGCCCCCCGTCGCCTGGACCGACACAGTGCTCTCGACGGACGGTGCCGAGCACGAGCGGCATTCCGCCGCGGTCGACGAGGCGCTGGGTGCTGTCGACCTGTTCGAGCTGACGCGGCGTTGTGAGCGGATCGCCGACGGCTTGATCGACGCCTTTGCGGGTGACGGTAAGGCCGAGCTGATAGGCCAGTACGCCGCGCGGATCCCGATGGCGGTGGGGGCGGCCCTGCTGGCGCTTTCGCCGGCGGATACAGCGGCATTCCTGGCCGACGTGACCGCCATGCTCATGCAGCCAGGCGAGGCGCGCGCGGCGGAGACGCGGCTGCGCGCCATGGTGCGCCCGTACACGACCGCGCGCCGGGCGAACCCGGGAGTGGACACGCTGTCCGGGCTCGCGGCCCATCCGACCGCGCTCACCGACGACGAGGTGTTCGAGGATCTGATCATGCTGCTCCTGATGAGCCAGGCCAAGACGACCGCCTGGATCGGGAACACGTTGCGGCTGATGCTCACCGATCCTCGGCTCGCGGTGCCGGTCGCCGGTGGGCGGCGCTCCGTCGCGCACGCCCTGGCCGAGGTGCTCTGGGAGGACCCGCCGTTCTCCAACGCGTTCGGCCGCTGGGCGACCCGTCCCGTCCACCTGGGCGGACAGCACATCCGGCGCGGCGATCTGCTGGTGCTGTCCGTCGCGGCGGCGAACGCCGATCCGCAGGTCCGCCCGGACCAGACGGTCAGACCCGGTGACAGTCAGGCGCACCTTGCGTTCGGCAGCGGGCCGCACCGCTGCCCCTACCCGTCCCAGGACGTGGCCGAGACCGTCGCGCGTACCGCGGTCACGGTGCTGCTCGACCGGATCCCCGACCTCACCCTCGCCGTGYCGGCCGACGCACTGGTCTGGCAGCCCACCGTGGTCGTACGCAGCCTGACAGCCCTACCCGTCGCCTTCACGCCTGCCTGACGGCTTGACGGCTGCCTGACGGCTTGACGGCTGCCTGACGGACGTGGCCCTGGAACCTGACGGACATGGCTCTGGAAGTCAGGCGCCGGGCCGCCGGGGCGTCGTATCGTCGCAACCTGATCTAGCAACAGCCGGTGGGAGTAGGTGGACCGTGAAGATCGAGGCCGGGCAGGTCGCGGTGGTGACCGGGGGCGCGAGCGGGATCGGGTACGCGCTCGCGGAGGCGTTCGCCACCCGTGGGCTTTCCGTCGTGCTCGCCGACGTGCGTCCCGAACCGCTGGACCGCGCCGCCGCGACCCTGGCCGACACCCACGCGAAGGCGCTCGCCGCGGCCGGTGCCGGCGTCGCCACGGTCGTCACCGACGTACGCGACCCCGACGCCGTCGAGGCGCTCGCCGCCGCCACCCTCGAACGGTTCGGCCGGGTCGACGTCGTCTGCAACAACGCCGGCGTGGTCGGCAAGCAGGCGCCGATGTGGGAGCAGGCGCCGCAGACGTGGCGATGGCTCATCGACGTCCTGCTGCTCGGCGTCGCCAACGGGGTGCGGTCCTTCGCCCCGACCCTGATCGCCCAGGGCCGCGGCCACTTCCTCAACACCGCGTCCGCCGCCGGGCTGATGCGGGTGCCCAGCCTCGGCCCGTACAGCGCGGTCAAGCACTCCGTCGTCGGCCTCACCGAGACCCTCGACGCGGAGCTGCGCGCGGCGGCGCCCGAGGTCGGCGCGAGCGCCCTCTGCCCCGGCCTCGTGGACACCCCGCTCGTCGCGACGTCGGCGGCGATCCGTCCCGACGGAGCCGAGACCTCCGAACCGGTCACCCCGGTCACCCCGAGCGCCACGGGCTCCCGGCAGCCCATCCCGGGCGAGGTGCTCACCGCCGCGCAGGTCGCCGAGATCGCGATCGCCGGCATCGAGGCCAATCGGGTGCGGATCCTCACCCACGCCGACAGCTTCCGGCCGGCACGTGCCCGGCTCGCCGCTGTGCTCGCCGACGTGGACCAGGCGGCCGCCTCCCATGCCGCCGGTTGAGACGCCGGCAGGCGCGGCAAAGCCGAGACTGGAGATCGAGTACTGCACGCGGTGCCGGTGGCTGCCGCGGGCGGCCTGGCTCGCGCAGGAGCTGCTCTCGACGTTCGAGACCGACCTTGGCGCCGTGGCGCTCGTTCCCGGCACCGGCGGAGTGTTCGTCGTCCGGGTTGACGGCACCGTGGTCTGGGACCGGCGTGAGCAGGGTTTCCCCGAGCCGACCGCCGTGAAGCGCGCCGTTCGAGACCTTGTCGCGCCAGGACGCAGCTTGGGCCACTCAGACGCCTAAGGCCTTCTGCCTGGGCTAATGCCGACGGTAACGGCTGTTTGATCTTTGTTCCGTCAGCGGGTACTGTCCCATCCGACAGTGCTGGACCCATCAGTCCTTAGCGGGCAGAGGGAGGCGGAAATGACCCACGCCTTGTCGGTGGCCGAGTCGGTCGTGGACGATTCGGAGGTGGGCGCGGATCTGTACCCGCGCAGAGTCGGAGTTGTGCCGAGGGGGCAGCGCATGGCTGACGCCATCATCGGCGTCCCGGTCGAGGTGCGGGACGTGCTCGCTCGGGCCGCGGAGGCCGAGGGCATGTCGCTGCGCACCTATCTCACCAGGCTCGCCAACTCTCTCCTTACGCCGGACGAGCGCGCCGCCCGGTCGAGCGAGGCCCGCGCCATCCTCAAGGCGTGGAACGGTTATGACCCGACCGACGAGGAACTGACCGAGCACCAGGCGGACCTCGACCGGCGCATCGCGCAGGCGCAGGCGAGCCGGTGATGGAGCAGCACCATGTCGTCTTTGACGACTCGGCGATGCTTGCTGCTGGGCGCGGCAACATCGTCGCGTCCACGTTGATTCATAACGCGCACAACCTCCCGGGCTGGCACCTCTACGCTCCGACCTGCGCGCTGGTGGAGGCGGACAGGGTCCGGCGCGGCGTTGCAGAGCACATCGCGTCTCTACGCGACATCGTCGTCCTCGATCTGACCCTGTCGGCCGCGCTCGCCGTCGCGCGCGACACCAGCTGGGCAACGGCGCACACCCGCCACGCCGCCGGGCCGAGCCCCGAGCGACCCGTGGGGGCAAAGATCGCCACAGCTGATCCGGCCCGGTGGAAGGATCAGCCGTTCGAGGTCATCGACCTGACGGCAGCCTGACGCCGTCCTGGTGAGAAAACCGCGCAACCCACCGACCGCTGGTGACGGCGCCTCAGCGCTGGGGCCAACGCGACCACATTGCCGATCTTGATCCAGCCCGACCACCGCCATAGGCCAGGGTCCGGAACTACGTGGGGAGCAGGGTTCCTGCCGGATCGGCGAAGCCGATCTGGGAGGTTGGGCTCAGTGCCCGACAGGCGCTGCCCGGTTGCGGGCGCGGAGCGTCCGGCAACGGGAGCGCCTCAGGCGTCGTCGTCGGCGACCCAGTTGACGAAGCGGTGAAGGGGGTACATGCCGTCGTGCGGGTTGCCCATGGTGCCGGTCATCGCGCTGCCGAGCCGGACTACCCGCTGGACGCCGGCGGTGGCGAGTAGGTCGCGGATCTCGGCCTTGCGCTCGGGTGGGTAGACGCCGACGGTCTGCGTCGCGACGTTCGCGAAGTGGGTCGCCTCCGTGAGTGAGGCGACCGGGATGACGTTGACGGTCTTGTTCGTCGGGTGGAAGTCGACGGGTTCGGGGGAGCGGACGACGAGGCCGGAGCCGTCGTAGTCGCCCCAGACGCGGTAGTCGGGTTCGAGGTAGCGCATGCCCTCGGCGGCTTCGCGGATGTCGCTGGGGGTGGCGGGGCCGACGGCGCTGGCGAATTCGCGGTCGACGTTCAGCCGGTCGCGTAGCACCGCGCAGAACCGGTCGAGGCGTTCCAGCTCCTCGTCGTCGTCGGCGTCGCATTCGACGGCGATGTGCCGGGCGGCGAGGCAGGCGTCCTGGTTGAACACCGTCGCGTCGGTGGCGGCGAGTTCGGCGACCTCCCGCATGGTCTCGTCGGAGGCGAGTGCTTCGCGGCCGAGGATCGCCATGGAGACCTTTGGGTCGAAGGCGACGAGGTGGAAGCCCGGACCGGTGTACTTGATGATGTTGTTGATCGCGGCGCCGCCGCCCCAGCCGATGATTTTGTCGAAGTACTGGGCGCGGTAGAGGATGTTTTCGATCTTGGCGTCGCCGCCGCGCCAGTAGACGGCTGACATCGAGCGCAGGACCGGGTGCTCCGGGTCTATGTCGGCCATGGTGCGTAGTACTGCGACGGCGGTGAACGGGTCGGCCGAGGGCAGTTTGAACACGTTGATGGCCTTGACCAGTGCCGCGTCGGCGATCGACGTCATCGCGCCGGACGGGGAGTTGCCGGCGAGCATGTGCACGAGCCGCGGCGGGAACGCGCGGATCCGCGTCGTCCGGCCGTTGAAGTCGGTGTGCTCCACCCAACCGTCAAGGACCCGCGGGTCGCGGAACGTCTTCTCGAGCCGGAATTCCATCGACTGGCGGGTGAGGAACTGGCCGGGCCGGCGGAAGGTGCTCTCGATCATCCGCCGGGGCATCTGGCTGACCTGCGCCGTGAGCTCCAGCGACTCCTGCAGATAGGGGTTGCGCTCCAGGTCCAGATGCTGGGCGACCTCGACGAGGTAGTCGATGATGTCGGTCACCGGCACGTCGAACGCCGGCCCCTGCTGGGTGCGCGGTGTGATCAGCTCGTTGAAGTTGATCCGTGGCGTCACGAACGGCACGCCGAAGTCGCGCGACAGGTATTCGACGTCCTCGCCCCAGACGACCTTGCCGCGGATGACGTGCGGAACCTTCAGCTTCTTCGGCCTCACCGACTCGGACGGCGCGAGACCGGGCGAGGCGGTCGGGGCAGCCGGGGCGGCCGGGGCGGCCGAGGAGGCCGAGGGGGAGACGGCGGCGGCACCGGCGGTGGATTCGGTGATGGTCATGTGCCGCTCCCTCAGTTGTCGATGAAGCCGCGGACGTAGGCGTCCATGGTGCCGGCGCAGGTGATCTTGTCGCCGTCCGGAAGGTCCTTGTAGCGGGTGATGTCCTCGGCCACGGTCGGCCCTTCGCGGCCGCAGGAGCAGACGCCGAAGTCGGCGATGATCTGGTCTCCGCTGATCGTGGCGCCCCAGCGGCCGTCGACGGAGAAGTCGAAGAAGGCGGCCCGGCCCTCGACCTGGCCGTCGGACAGCGGCGCGAGCGTCTCGCCGAACTTGTCGAGCACGAACAGGACCAGCCCCGGCGGCACGTGGTAACGGCCGGACAGGCACTTCACGCTGCGCAGGTTGACCTCCTGCATCGCGTAGTAGTGCAGGAAGCGGCTCGGCTGGATGTTGAGCAGCTCGAAGATGCGTTCGCGATAGTCCGGCGGCAGGGTCATGCCCTTCAGCCCGCCGGCGACCTGAAGGCCGTTGGCGCCGGTGATGTCACCAGGCGCCACGCCCTTCTCGCGCAGTATCTCGCTGAGCCGGTAGAGCATCGGGAACATCGAGTTGAAGAAGATGTTCTCGTCCCTGTGCGCGATCACCTGCTCGGCCAGGAACTGGAGCCGGTCCTCGACGTCGGCCTGCCTGGCCGCGCCTTCGGCCTCGAACGCGGCGACCTCGTCCGGTGAGGCGGTGCCATCCGCGATCGCCCGCCGCATCGCGCCGAGACGGGCCATGTACTTGTGATGGTCGGTGACCGGCTTCGACTCCGGCAGCGGCAGCGCGTCGTGGCGGCGGTAGTTGCTCAGGAAGACGTCGCGGATGTACATCGCCGAGCTGATGCCCGTGTCCGGCCCGACCGGTACGACGTGCCACTCCCTTGCCGGCGGCATGCCGAGCCAGCTCAGGCTGTCGAGCAGGTTCTGACCGGAGGCCTCCCGGTCGGCCATCGTCTTGTTGAGGAACGACGCCTTGCCCGACGTGCCGGACGAACTCGACACCAGATGGCCGTGCTCCTCCAACCGCGCGATCCAGCCATCCAGATCCTCGACACCCGCCACGTCCACATCCGCCACCCGGTAGGTCGACACCGAGTCCAACCAGCGGTTCAGCTGCTTCCACCGTCCCCTGGAGACGATCGTCTCCGGGTAGCTCTTGTAGGTCGTGTGCGGGAACARCAGCCCGACCATGTCCTGCGCGGACCGGATCTCCTCGACGCCCTCGGCCTTGGCGCGCCGCGCGAGCACTGGGACCTGCGCTCGGCGCTCCTGGAAACGGGCATCCAGCGCCGCCACGGTGGCCTCGCCGAGCGCGGCCGCCTGGCTGGTAGCCGGTTTGCTGGTCGTCCTGGTCGTCCTGGTCGTCACGGACATGACGCCCCTCTTCTGAGGTCGGTGCGGCTCCTGGCGGGGTTACTACACCGAGAAGTCTAGTTTTAACCAGACTCGCGAGTCTAGTTATTGCCGGGATCCGCGCCCAGGTCTGCCAGACTGGAGGTCATGACGTCCCCACCGGACGCGCGCCCGACGGCCACGCCGCGCCGTGGCGGCCGGCCGACCCGCGAACAGGCGGCGCGGCTCGACCGGGACGTCCGCGAGCACGCGCTGCGGCTGTTCCTGGAGAACGGCTACGAGGGCACCTCGATGGACGCCATCGCCCAGGCCGCCGGCACCACGAAGGCCTCGCTCTACGCCCGGTTCCCCAGCAAGGACACCGTGTTCACCTCGGTCTTCCACTGGGCCATGGGCCGACCCGACTGGCCGCTCCCAGAACCCGAGCCGCCCGACCTCGACGACCTCGAAGGCGCACTCACCGCCATCGGCCAGGCCGCGCTACACCGCGCCCTCGACCCGTCAATGATCAAGGTCAGCCGGATCGCGATCGCCCAGGCCGACCGGTTCCCCGAGCTCGCCCACCGGATCCAGCTCGGCGCCVCCGGCGGCTCACCCCGTCAGCGCCTGGTCGCCGATCTGCTGCGCCGCCACGCCGCCGCCGGAGCGATCACGCTCACCGACGATCCCGAGACGCTGGCCGACCTATACGTCGGCATGGTCTCCAGCGCGCCCGCCCGGCTCGCCTCGTTCGGCGTCCTGCCCGACCCGGTCGAGGCGGACCACCGCGTCGAGGCCGCCGTCCGCCTCTTCCTGCGCGCGCTGCGGGCCTGAAAGAGCGGATTCCCTACGCGACCGAGAGAATCGCTACCCGACCGAGAGAATCGTCCGGTTGGACGGCTCGGTGGGGACCGTCAGGCCGAGGACGACGGCGAGCTCCGGGGCGGCGGCGTCGCGCAGCGGCGCCAGCGCGGCGAACTGGGCGCGGACCGTCGGGCCGCGGGTGGCGCCGCCGGCCAGCACCAGGGCGTTGATCTTCTCCCAGCTCAGGTCGTTGCGAGCCAGCATGGCCGAGCAGCTCTCGATGGCCGGGGCCATGACGGGCTCGACCAGGTCCCGTAACTGCGCGGGCGTGAGGCTGAGCTCCAACAGGAGGTCCGGCAGGAAGACGTCCGCCGCCCGGCCTTCGGACAGCTCCTCGCGGAGCATCCGAGCGGCGTCGCGCAGGTAGAGGGCGCGGCGCCGTTCCGCCTCGCCGTCGGCGTCCTCGATCTGGTAGCGGTCGCGCAGCCGCGCGACGATCGCCGTGTCGAGGGCGCGGCCGCCCGCCGCGTCGTCGCCCACCTGGTCGAGCACGTTGGCCACACCCCGGTCGGCCGAGACGAGGGCGGCGTCGAACGTTCCGCCGCCGATGTCGATGACGACCCAGGTGCCGTCCTCGGGTCGCGGCCCGAGTGCGGACCGGGCGGCGGCGGCCGCCTCGTCGACGATCGTGACGGTTTCGGGGGCGAAGCCGGCGTTCTCCCCGACCTCGAGCAGCGCGGCGCGCTGGTCAGCCGAGAAGCAGACCGGCGCGGACAGCACGAGCCGGTCGAATCCGCGTCCGGCCTGGCGGCGGGCCAGCCGGGCGGCGTGCAGCACTGGCTGGGCGGCGGCCTCGACCGGAGCGAACGGATGCCCACCGACCAGCCTCGGCTCGTCCTGGCCGAGCTCCCGCTTGACGTCGCTCCAGTACCAGTCGGGGCGGCCGATGCGGCGCGACCGCGCCGCGTCCCCGACGAGCCAGCGCCCGTCGGAGGAACGGGCGACGGCCGTCGGGAACCAGGCCAGCTGCGTCGCCGGCACCCGGACGACGACCGGGGCGCCGCCGTCGGAAGTCGTGTAGGCGGCCCGGGTCCAGGTCGTGCCCAGATCCACGGCCAACAGCCATTCGCGCGCCATTCCGGTCCGTCCTCTCGCCGGTTCGTCCCCATCGAGGAACGGCATCGAGTCCTGGACAACCCCATCGGTAGCCCCGCGCATACCTTGTTTGTCCCGGCCGCCGTGGGCCCTGGCCCGGGTTACGGGGCGGCGTCGTCATGATTACCACAGACGTCGGGAAAGGCGAACGCCCACCGTGACCGAACCGCCCAGAAGAGGCGGTCGACCCACTCGGACACCTGCCACGGCCCCGCGGCTCTCCGGTCAGGCGGTGGCCCGCGTCCGTAGCTCGAACTTGACGACCTTGCCGGTGGCGTTCATGGGGAGGGCGTCGACGACCTCGACCCGGCGGGGGACCTTGTAGTTCGCCATCCGGGCGCGGCTCCAGGCGATGACCTCCGCCGGGTCGACGGCCGCGCCGGCGCGCGGGACGACGAACGCCACCCCGACCTCGCCGAGCCGGTCGTCGGGGACGCCGACGACGGCGACCTGGGCGAGGTCGCCGCGTTCCAGCAAAGCGGCCTCGATCTCGGCGGGGTAGGCGTTGAAGCCGCCGACGATGAACATGTCCTTCTTGCGGTCGGTGATCGTGACGTTGCCGGCCTCGTCCTGGATCCCGATGTCGCCGGAATGCAGCCAGCCGTCGGCGTCGATGGCCTCCGCCGTCGCCTCCGGGTTGTCGAAGTAGCCCTTCATGACGTTGTAGCCGCGGATGACGATCTCGCCGGGGGAGCCCGGTGGCAGCGGGGTGCCGGCGTCGTCGACGACGCGGACCTCGACGCCGGGGATCGCCCGGCCGGAGGTGCGCGCGACGATCTCCGGGTCGTCGTCGTGGCGGCACATCGTCGCCGTCCCGGTCGTCTCGGTCAGGCCGTAGCCGGTGACGACCGTGCGCAGGCCGAGCTCCGAGCGCAGCCGGCGGACCAGCTCGACCGGCACCACCGCGGCGCCGGTGACGGCGAGCCGCCAGCTCGACAGGTCGTAGCCGGTCAGGTCGCTGTTCAGGATCGTCTGGTAGATCGCCGGCGGGCCGGGCAACATCGTCACCCGCTCCTCGGTGACCTTCTTCATCACGGACGGCACGTCGAAGACCGGGTGCGGCAGCAGTGTGGCGCCCGCCAGGAGACAGGCGAGCATCCCGGACTTCAGCCCGGCGGTGTGGAAGAACGGGTAGACGAGCAGGTAACGGTCGCCACGGCGCAGGCCGACGACGTCCGACCAGGCCGTGTAGACGCGGGTCGACGCGCCGTGGGTGAGCATCGCGCCCTTGGGCGCGCCGGTGGTGCCGGAGGTGAAGACGATGTCGCAGACGTCGTCGCCGTCGAGCGCCGCCGTGCGAGCGGTGACGGTGGCGGCGAGCGCGCCGTCCGGGTCGAGCTCGGCGCGGGCGAGGAACTCGTCCCACCCCGTCGCGCCGGGGCGGGCAGGCGCCGCGAGCAGCACGATCTCGTCGAGCGCGTCGAGATCGTCGCGGTGCTTGGCGAGCATCGCGAGGTAGTCGGTGTCGAGGAAGCCGTCGACGAGGAACGCCAGCCGCGCGCCCGAGGTGCGCAGCACCCGCGCCGCCTCCTGGCCCTTGAAGCGCGAGTTGATCGGTACCAGGACCGCGCCCGCGCGGTAGACGCCAAGGGCGACCCGCACCCAGGCCGCGCCGTTCGGCGCCCAGACCGAGACCCGGTCACCGGYCCGCACTCCGCTGGCGACGAGCGCCCGGGCCACGGCGGCCGTTTGGGCGTCGAGGTCGGCGAAGCTCAGGCGCTCCTCGCCGTCGACGACGGCCTCGGCGGTGGGCCAGCTGGCCGCCGCCCTGGCGAGCGCGGCGGGGATCGTCGCGGGCACCCGCTCCGTGGCCTCCGAGGCCTCCGGGTCCGCCGTCGTGCCAACCGCCTCGTCCATCTGCCGCCCCTTCGCCGTCGAGAAGGCACCCGTCATGAGCGCATCGGCTGCGCCGAGCTCGTAGATTATATAAGGTATGCAATATCGATTGGCGGATCGACATCTGTCGTCGATATTTGACCAATCGCTTGCTTGGGAAGCGAACCGATGGCGTACTGATCGGTGGTGCGCCGTGCGACGGCGGCTGCGCCCGCGATCCGTTGAACCGATGGCCTACGAGTGAACCGATGACCTGCGAGGTGCTTGATGCCGGATGCGACCGCCCCGCTGGCCGGGGTACGCGTGGTCGACGTGTCGATGCTCGGYCCGGGCGCGCTGACGACCCATCTGGCCGACCTCGGCGCGGACGTCATCAAGGTGGAGCCACCGGGCGGCGAGTACGTCCGCAGGATGGTCTGGCCGTTCATCCACGGCGTGTCACTGCTGCACTGGCACATCTCCCGGGGCAAGCGCTCGATCGAGCTCGACCTGCGCACCGACGCGGGCATCGAGGTCTTCAGGGAGCTCGTGCGCGGCGCCGACGCCGTCGTCGAGGCGATGCGGCCGGGGGCGCTCGACCGGCGTGGGCTCGGCTTCGCCGCGCTGCGCGAGATCAACCCGAAGATCGTCATGTGCTCCATCTCCGGCTACGGCGCCTCCGGCCCGTACCGCGACCTGCCGAGCCACGGCATCGCCTACGACACCTGGGCGGGTGTCGTGAAGCCGGCGGTCGACGATGACGGGTTCACCTACCTGCCGGAGCACGCCTCGATCGGCATCCACGCCGGCCCGCTGTTCGGCGCGTTCGCGCTCGTCGCGGCGGTGCTCGCGGCGCGCGAGACCGGGCAGGGGTCGCACGTCGAGGTCGGCCAGGCCGATGCCGCCGCCGCGATGGACTGGCTGCGCAGCGAGAGCTGGCGCGCCTACGAGCGGCCCGAGGACGAGGTGACCGGCAACCCGGTCGACAACTACGAGCGGCGCACCCCGGGAACCGCCGGCATGGAGGACGGGGTCCGCTACCAGATCTATCCCTCGGCGGACGGCCACATCCTGTTCATGGCCTCCGAGCGCAAGTTCTGGCGGAACTTCTGTGAGGGCGTCGGCCGGCTCGACCTCTTCGAGCGCCGCCCCGGGGCCGAGTTCGCCGACCACGCCCGCGGCGACACCGAGACACGCGTCGAGCTTGTCAAGATCTTCGCCACCCGGACGACGGCGGAGTGGATCCGGTTCGCGGGCGAGCACAACACGACGATCGCGCCGGTGAACACCCCAAAGTCGATCATGGAGGACCCGCAGTTCCGGGACCGGTTGCCCTGGCTGCCCGCGTCGAAGTTCGTCATCGACCAGCTGCCGTTCCCGGTCCGCTTCGACGGCCGCAACCCGGAGCCACAGGGGCCGGCGCCGTCGCCCGGTGAGGACTCCGCCGAGGTGCTCGCGGGCGTCCTCGGCTACGACGAGGCGAAGGTGGCGAGCCTGCGCGCGGCCGGCGCCTTCGGCAAGGTGGCCGACGCGGACGGCGGCGCCGACGCCGACGCGGGCGGAGCGGCGTGACGGCCGTCATTCACTTATGATATTTTATACAAAATCTTGATCAGCTGGCTGGGCTGACCGACGTAAGGGGCGGGCAATGGGGTTGCTCGACGGCAAGGTCGCGATCGTCACCGGTGCCGGGCACGGTATCGGCCGTGGCCACGCCCTGGAACTGGCCAAGCAGGGCGCGAAGGTCGTCGTCAACGACCTCGGCGGCTCGGTGYGCGGCGAGGGCGCCGGCCGAGCGGCCGACGAGACCGTCGCGCTGATCGAGAAGCGTGGCGGCACGGCCGTCACCGACTACTCCGACGTCGGTGACGCCGAGCAGTGCGGCGAGCTCGTCCAGCGGGCCGTCAGTACCTTCGGCAAGCTCGACATCCTGGTGAACAACGCCGGCATCGTGCGCGACGCGGTGATCTGGAACATGCCGCCGGAGGACTTCGACGCGGTCATCCGGGTCCACCTGCGCGGCACCTGGGCCACCTCCCACCACGCGGTGAAGTACTGGCGAGCGGTGGCGAAGTCCTCGGGCGGCAAGGTCGCCGGCCGGATCATCAACACCACCTCCGGCGCGGGCCTGGGCGGCAACTTCGGCCAGTCCGGCTACGCCGCCGCCAAGGCGGCCATCGTCGGCCTCACTCTGACGCTCGCGCTGGAGCTGCAGCGCACCGGCGTCACCGTGAACGCGGTCGGCCCCGCCGGCCTCACCCGGATCACCGCCACCATCCCCGGCATGGGGGAGGCGTTCGAGCCGGACGAGGTTCCCGACGGCGAGTTCCATCCGATGGACCCGTCGAACAGCTCCCCGCTGGTCGCCTGGCTCGCCAGCGACGAGGCCGACCATGTGACCGGCCAGGTCATCCGGGTCATCGACGACCGGATCATCTGGATGCGCGGCTGGACGGAGCGGGCGACCGTCGCCTCCGGCGGCAAGCGGTGGGACGCGACGAAGCTCGGTGAGATCCTCGCGCAGGACGTGTTCGAGACCCGGGGCGCCGGCCTGCGCTTCGCCCAGTCCTGACGCCATGGCGGTCGACCTCACCGAGCTGTTACGGCCGGCGCACACGGTCCTGCTCACCCAGGAGTGCCAGAACGGCGTCATCGGCACGCCCAGCTCCCTGCCGGCGCTCGCCGAGGTGGCACGCGCGTCGGGAATGATCGCCAACGTCGCGCGGCTGGCCGCCGGCGCCAGGGCCGCGGGCGCCGGCGTGCTGCACTGCATCGCGGCGCGCCGGCCCGACGGGCTGGGCGCCAGCACCAACGCCCGGCTGTTCCTCGGCACGGAGAAGTCGCCGGTCAGGCAGCTGCTCGGCACCCCGGCGGTCCAGGTGCTCGACGAGATCGGGCAGGAGCCGTCCGACCTGGTCTCGGTCCGGCTGCACGGCGTCTCGCCCGCCGGGGGCACCGACGTCGGCGCGCTGCTGACCAACCTCGGGGCGAGGACCGTTGTTATCGTCGGGGTGTCGACCAACGTCGCCATCCCGGCGGGGGTCTTCGACCTGGTGAACCTGGGCTACCAGGTCGTCGTCCCGCGCGACGCGATCGCTGGCTTCCCGATGGAGTACCGCGACATCCTGATTCGCAACTCGCTGTCGTTGTGCGCCACCATCGTCACGACCGACGACGTCCTGGCCGCGTGGGAGAAGGACGCCGCCGGCTGAGCGGTGTCGCGGCGGCGGACCTCCCGGCCACGGAACGCGAAGTTGACGTCAGAGTCAAAATCTTCTAGCGTGAGATGGCCCACGGGCCAGCTGGTGACCTTCCCGTGGCGAGCGAGTAACGACTGGAGGACGCATGACAGCGCTGAAGGCCGGCGCCCGGCTGCGGGATGACGCGACCGGGACGGAGGCGGTCGTCGTCCGGATCTCGGCGGAGTCGAGCCTCGAACTGCGCCCGGGCGGCCCGGTCTCGCTGGGCAAGCGTTACACCTGCGCGGTGTGCGACGCGCAGGTGCTCATAGCCAAGGCGGGCGCGGGAGAGCCGGTATGTCACGGCGAGGCGATGTCCATCGCGCAGGCCAAGCCGCTGCCGTCGTCCGACTGATTCCGCCGTCTGACTGATTCCTGATTCTCCCCGGCACGGAGCCGGCCGCCGCCGACTATTCGGCGGCGGCCTGGCCCGCGGGGGTCTCGGTGATCCGAAGGGCGTTCAGGAAAAGCTTTGCCAACTGTTCGACGCCCTCCTCGAACTCATAGTCGAACAGTTTTTGTACGAACCACATCTCGGCGAATCGGTTCATCATCGCGCCGAGTGCCGGCAGCGCCAGCTCCGGGTCCAGCGCCGGGTCGATGTGGCCGCGCTGCTGGAGCTGACGAATCATCCGCATGACCCGCGGGTTGCTCTCCTGCAGGTGCTCGTGGCGGGAGATGTTCAGCTCCCGGTCGTAACGGCAGACCAGCTCGATGACGCCGATGATGCGGGCCTCGGCCTGGTAGTTACGCAGGAACTGGCGGCTGCCCTGGCGGATCCGGTCGGCGGGGGAGGCCGTCGAGGTCGCGTCGAAGACGACGGTGGACAGCGGCGACTGGAGCAGGTCGGCGAGATCCATCGCGACCTCGCGGAAGATCTGCTCCTTGGAGTCGAAGTAATGGTAGAAGGAGCCGTGTGACAGGCTGGCGCGCTCGGCGATGTCGGAGATTCGCGCGTCGAGGAATCCGTCCTCCTCGAACACGGCCTTCGCCGCCCTGACCAGCCGCGCCCTGGTCGCGGCGCCCTTGCGGGAGCGCGGCCCCCCGGTCTTCTCCCGGTCCGCCGGCGCTGCCGTGGACACGTCATCCGTGGACGTCACGGTTATCCTCCACGAAATTCCTCCCACCGACGGTGTGGGACGAGTCTACCGGTGGATTGTCATTGACGTCGACGTTAAAATTAAATTGGGCGTGTCGATCCCGCCAGTACCGACCGGCCGGACTGGCCGGTCGGATGCGTGCCCATCGGTACGGCGAGATCGCCGGCCGCCCGGGACGGGTCGCCGGCCGCCGCCGGGCGCCAGCCATACCAGGTACCCAGTACTCCAGTTTCACCATGGCCACCGGGGCCCCGGCTATGCGGGCCTCGCGCCAACTATGTCAGGGAGAGTCGACATGTCGTTATTCGACGCGTTCCGCTACGACGGCAAGCACGTGTTGGTGGTAGGTGGCGCCACCGGTATGGGCGCGGCCGCCGCCGAGCTCGCGCTCGCCGCCGGCGCCGAGGTCACCGTCCTGGACATCGCCGAGATCACCGTGCCCGGTGTCAAGGCCGTCCCCGTCGACCTGCGCGACCCGGCGTCGATCGACGCGGCGCTCGGCACCCTCGGCGGCCCGGTCCACGCGGTGCTGTGCGCCGCCGGGGTCGCCGACGGCACGCCGGGCATCGAGAAGACCAACTTCCTCGGCCACCGCTACCTGCTCGAGAAGCTGCTCGCCGCGGACAGGCTGCCGCGCGGCTCGGCCATCGGCTTCATCTCGTCGGCCGCCGGGCTTGGCTGGGAGCGCAGCCTCGACGAGCTGAAGGAGTACCTGGCCATCGCCGACCTCGAGGAGGCGTCGGCGTGGGCGATCGAGCGCAAGCACGCGGACTACATGTGGAGCAAACAGGCCGTCTGCGCCTACGTCGCGACCCAGGCGCTGCCGCTGCTCAAGCGCGGCATCCGGATCAACGCGATCTGCCCCGGGCCGACCGACACGCCGCTGGCGCGGGCGAACGCCGAGACCTGGCTCGGGTTCGGCGCCGGCTACCGGGCCGAGGTCGGCATCGAGGCGGCCACCCCGCTGGAGCAGGGCTACCCGCTGGTCTTCCTGTGCTCCGACGCGGCCGCCGGGATCAGCGGCATCACACTGATCACCGACGCCGGCCACTTCGCCGCGGGCAACACCGAGACGTGGCCGGCGGACACGGGGGCCGTCCGCTTCCTGCTGGGCAAGTTTTGAGCCCCGCGCATGACCTCGGCACGACCGGTGACCTCGTCGGTGACGTCGCTGGCCGGCCGGCGCCGGGCGGCCCGCCCCCGCTGACGGGCGCGGTCTCGGCCGCCGACGTGCCGGGCATCCCGGGTGCCCGGCACGTGCGGCACGTGGCCCCGGAGGAACACGTCTTCGCGCCGATCCGGGTCTTCGTGCGCCGCGTCGGCGACGAGTTGCACGGTTCGATTCCGATGGTGCCCGAGCTGTACGTGCCGGGAACGACCTGCGTGCGGATGGCGGCGCTGGCCATCTGGACGGACTACCTCGGTGGGCGACTGTCCATCGGCGTGCTGGCGCCGCGGGTGCCCGTCACGCTCGACCTCGGCGTGGAGCTCAACACCCGTTCCTGGGAGACGCCCGAGATCCGGGTGACCGGTCGGCTGGTCAAGTCGGGGCGCTCGGTCGTCGTCATCGCGACCGACTTCCGGCGCCCCGACGGGACGCCGCTGGCGCTGGGCACGGCGGCGTTCATGACGGCGGGGGATCCGTCGCTGGTCATGCCGCCGCTGCGCTGGGAGGACGAGGACGAGACGCTGCGCTTCCCGCGCCCGCCGCTGCGCGGCCCACTGGCCGAGCACGCCGGCTGCGAGGTGCGCGCGCCGGGGGTCGCCGCGGTGGCGCGCACGGAGAACGGGCTCAACTCGTCGGACACCGTCAACGGCGGGCTGATCGCACTCGCAGCCGAGGAGGCGGCCCTGTCGCTCACCCCCGGGGTGCCACTTTCCTCGATGCTGCTGCGGTTCCTGAGCCCGGTGCGGCGGGGGCCCGCGGTCGCGACGGCGCGGGTGTCTGACGGCCTCGGAGTGGTGGAGGTACGCGACGCCGGGGCCGAGGACCGGCTCGCGGTCCACGCGGTGACGCGGAGCTTCCCTGACATCAGCAGTATGTGAATGCCCACTCCGGTGCCGAGGCAGCCGCCTGCCTCGGCACCGGCGGGTTCACGTGGGTGTCAGAGGCGGTAGAGCTTGCGGGCGTTCTCGCCGAGGATCTTGGCCTTCGCCTCGGGCGAGATCGTGTTCATCTTGTCCGCGACGGCCTCGAGCGGGGCGGGGTAGAGGCAGGTCGGGTGCGGGAAGTCGGTCTCGAACAGGATGCGGTCCTCGCCGACGGCCTCGACGAGCGCCGCCAGCTTGCCCTGGTTCTTCTCGAACCAGAATGTCGCGTAAATGTTGCTCCTGAAGTACTCCGACGGCGGCTTCTTCATCGCGGCCAGCTGGCGGGGAGCATTCTCGCTCATCTCGTAGTCGAGCGTCTCGAGAATGAACGGAATCCAGCCGACGCCGCTTTCCACCGACACGGTCTGTAGGTCGGGGTGCCGGTCGAATATGCCGGAGAGGATTAGGTTCGTCACCACCCGCGCATTGCCGATGAACAGCAGCGTGCCGCCGATGGCGAGCTTGGTGTTGGCGTCGTGTGACGGCCACGGGTACTTGCCGTAGAACGTCATGCCGGTGACGCTCGCGCCGATGTGGAAGTGCACCGGCAGCTGGAGCTCGGTGCAGGCCTCCCAGAAGGGGTCCCAGGCCGGGTCCCCGAGGTCGGGGGAGCCGAGGTCCTGCGGGTCCGAGGTCATGTTCACGCCGCGCGCGCCCAGCGCGGCCACCCGGCGCGCCTCGGTGACGCAGAAGTCGATGTCCCAGGCCGGCATCAGCGGGAGCGGGAGCAGCCGGTTGCCGGACTGCTCCTGGATCTCGGCCATCTCGTCGTTGTAGATCTGGATGGTCAGCTTCGTGAGCTCCGGGTCGGCGGACGTGCCCAGGTCCTGGCCGCCGAGGCCGATCGTGCTGGGAAAAATGATCTGGGCGTCGATGCCAAGGTCGTCCAGGACGCCGATGCGGACCTTGGGGTCGTGCGCACCCAGGTGGATCTGGTCGAATGTCCAGTGGAACAGGGCCTTGTCGGCTTCTTCCTTGCTGCCGTCCCGGGCGATGACGCCACCGGGGCTGAAGTGCCCCATAGGGTGACCGTCCATGACCCAGGTCGGCACACCGTTCACGTCACGTGGCTGGGGTACCCGGTCCTTGTAGGCGGCGGGCGCTCGGCTGGTGAAAAGATCGGCTCGTTCGGACCAGTGGGAGTCGGCGTCTACGATAAATAAGCCGTCCTTCGACATAGACGTCAATGCTAGATTTTCCCCATGGCATACGCAACCGTAGACGGTTTATCGATCTCCTATGAGATCGTCGGCTCGGGCGACGGTCAGGCATGGGCGATCACTCCGGGTGGCCGTTACAGTAAGGACACGCCCGGTATCCGTGAGCTGGCCACGGCACTCGCCGAGGGAACCGGCGGGCGGGCCCTGATCTGGGACCGTCCCAACACCGGCGCCTCGGATGTGTGTTTTACCGGCGAATCCGAATCCCAGATGCAGGCCGATGCCTTGGGCGGGCTGATCCGTCAGCTCGGGCTCGGGCAGACGATCATCGCCGGCGGCTCCGGCGGCTCCCGGGTCTCGATGCTGACCGCGGCCCGCCACCGCGACATCGCCGCAGGGCTGGCGATCTGGTGGATCAGCGGCGGTATCTACGGGCTGATGAGCCTCGGCGTGCACTACTGCTCCGGTTCGTTCGTCGCGGCGTGGAACGGTGGCATGGAGGCCGTTGCCGCGCTGCCCGAGTGGGCCGAGGTCATCGAGGCCAACCCGGGCAACCGCCAGCGCATCCTCGACCAGGACCGGCAGACGTTCATGGCCACCCTGGAGCGCTGGATGGCGGTCTACTGCCCCGACGACAAGGCGCTGGTCCCCGGCCTGTCGGACGCGGAGGCCGCCAAGCTCGACCTGCCCACGCTGGTGCTGCGCAGCGGTGCGAGCGACATCCACCACCGCCGCGAGACGTCCGAGAAGATCGCCGCCGCGCTGCCGAACGCCCTGCTGCGCGAGCCCCCGTGGGGCGACACCGAGTGGGCCGACCGGCACACCCCCGAGGCGGCCAAGGAGGGCCTGTTCGCCCGCTGGCCGCTGCTCGCGCCGTCGCTGCTCGAGTGGTGGCGCGAGGCCTCCGCCTGAGCGGCCCACCGGTACCCGTGGGCCGGCCCCGTCGCGGGCCGGCCCACAGGCCGGTCGTCTCACCTCTCCTCGGGGCGGCCCGGCGGCGGACTGGCGATCAGTCGCTGCTCGATAAGTAGGCATTTACTCTCTTTGTGGTTTTCGGGACGGGGTGTGCGATGGCGGCGCCGGTGCGGGTGGGAGTACTGGACGACCTCGCGGACGGGCCGCCGAGCCCGACGGACCTCACCCGCTGGCTGCGCCTCGTCGCCGACGAGGCGGTCGCCGGCGGCCGGCTCGACCGGGACGTCGAGCTCGTCCCCGCGTATGGCCTGGGCCTGCCGTCCGGTACGGCGGCGGCCGTCGAACGGGCCTTCGCCCGGCTCGTCGACGAGGATGTGCTGCTGGTCGTCGGACCGGCGATCGGTGACAACGCGTTGGTCGCCGCCCCGCTGGCCGAGCACCACCGGATCGCGACGATCAACTGGGCCGGGACGGAGCGGGCCCGCGGCGAGTGGATGTTCCACCTGCAGGTCGGCTCGCACGAGGACGAGGGCGTCGTGCTGGCCCAGCGCCTGGCCGCGCTCGGCGCCCGGCGCCTCGGCGTCGTCCACGACCGGTCGCCGATCGGGCGGCGCTACCTGCGGTTCCTGTCCGCCCAGGCGGACCTGCTAGGCCTCGCCGTCACGGCGACCGCGGTGCTGCCGCCGCTCGCCGAGGACGTCACGGCGCAGGTCGGGCAGGTCCTCGGCGCCGGTGTCGACGCGCTCGTCTACCTGGGGCTGGGGCGGACGGCTTCCGCGACGGGTCTCGCCGCGGCGGCGGCCGGCTGGGACGGCCCGCGGGTGATGAACTCGGCCGGCATGTTCGGCCGCCAGCCCGGCGTCGCCCAGGCGATCGACGGCTGGACGTACATCGACATGTACTCCGACGACAACGCGACGCTCGCCGCGCTGCGCCACCGCCTCGGCGTCCCGCCGGAGCGCTCGGCGGCCGTCGCCAAGGGCTTCGACCTGGGCCGGCTCGTCGTCGAGGGCATCGCCCGCGCTCCCGAGCTGACCCGCGCCGGCGTCCGTGAGGGCCTGGAACAGATCAAGTGGGTCCCGGCGGCCGAGGGTCACGAGGGCACCCTGCTCTCCTTCGGCCAGCACGACCGCGGCGCCCTGCACGGCCGCTACCTCGTCCTGCGCCAGTGGTCGGGCGGCGAATCCGTCGAGGTGCGCTGACCGGCGCCGGCTCCGGCTCCGCCCGCGCCTCGGTGGATGACGCTGGGTGTTGGCCGACGTGCCGCGTCAGCGGCTCTCGTAGCGGGCGCGGGCGAGGGCCGTCGCGGTGTGCGCGGCCTGCTCGAAGGGCTCGAGGGTTCCGGCGGCACGGCACAGGACGTGGGCGCCTTCGAGAAGCATGAGCAGGGCGGTGGCCAGGCCGGCCGCCTCGTCGGGCGGAAGCCCAGCCGCCGCCATCCGCTCGGCCAGCGTCCGGGTCCACGACGCGAAGATGCTGGCGGCGGTGCGCCGGAGGTTCGTGTCGCCAGGCTCCCCCTCACCATCGGCGACGCTGATTGCCGCGACCGCACAGCCACCGCCCGTCGCCGAGGCGGCCAGCACGGGCCGGACGGCGTCGAGGAACGCCGTGACCACGACGAGCGGGTCGCCTGCCGGCAGCGCGGCCAGACCGGTGCGCACGTCCTCGCCGTTGCGCGTCGCCGCCTCGGCGACGAGCTGCGCCTTGCCGCCGGGAAAGTGGTGGTAGATCGCGCCGCGGGCGGCGCCGCTGTCACGGAGAACGTCGGTGAACGACATCCCGGCCACACCGCGGCGCTGCAGCGCCTGGACTGTCGCGTCGACCATCCGGCCACGGGTGTCGGCCACAACGCACCTCCGCACGCCTTGACTAGTACGACCATCCTAGTGCAGGGTAATCGCTAGTACGTACGTACTAGCAACCGAAGCGGAGACCTTCATGCCCATCACCGTCACCGCCCCGCGCGGCGAACTCACCGAGACCGGCGAGCGCCAGATCCTCCCGCTGCTGACCGAGGCCCTGATGGCGGCCAGCGAGGCGACCGGCAATCCGTTCTTCACCAGCATCGTCGGCGGTACCGTCCATGTCCTGGACCCCCAGGACATCTATGCCGGCGGCGTCCATCGCCGGCTCGTGATGGTGGAGCTCAAGCTGCCGAACATCGGCCTGCCCGACCCCGCCAGCCGAGCCGCGTTCATCGCCGCGGCGACCGACATCGTCGACGACCTGACTGTGGACGGCCACGGCCGCGACGACACCTGGGTCAACATCCTCAACGCCCCCGACGGCGGCTGGGGTATCGGCGGCGTCGCCTACACCGGCGACGCCCTCGTCACCGCGGCCACCCGGTCCGCCCTGCTCGCCTGACGCCACCCCAGGAGATCGCCGTGCACGTGTTGTCAGCGTCGCGATCGCAGCGAAATCCCGACGCTGACAACACGTCGGTGCCGATCAAGGTGGTTGGCTGAGGACGCTAGGTCGATTTCTCGCCGGGGTTTCTGAGGCGCCGCGTTTGGAGAAGTCGTTGGCGCGTTGGCGCGTTGGCGCGTCGCGCCCGGGACCCGAGGACGGCCTGGTTCATGCCACGGACGATTGCTCGACGGTTGCGGGCCAGACGCGCGCAGCGTTGACGTTCTTCGTCGTTGCTTGGCTTGTGCGGCGCGCCGGCGTCGATGGCCGACGTCGCCGCGCTGGAGACCTTGTGGATCGTCGCACGGAAGACTTCGCCGCCGAGGATCTGACCGAGCAGGACCGGCCCGCCACGAGCCGGCGCGTGATCGGCCGTCGCGGTGTGATCGCCGGCCTGGCCGCCGCACCCGTCCTCGCCGCCGCATCCGCCTCTGCCGCCGCTGCCGCCGGGGCGGGCAGCGGGCAGGGCAAGCCCGGGCGGCCTGCGACCCTGGTGATCGGGCACCGCGGCGCGTCCGGCTACCGGCCAGAGCACACCCTTGCCTCGTACGAACTGGCCGCCCGGCTGGGCGCCGACTTCGTCGAGCCGGACCTCGTCGCCACCAAGGACGGCCACCTCGTCTGCCGGCACGAGCCCGACATCGGCGGCACGACCAACGTCGCCGACCACCCCGAGTTCGCCGCCCGCAAGGTGACGAAGACGCTCGACGGCGTCGCCCTGACCGGCTGGTTCACCGAGGACTTCACGCTCGCCGAGCTCAAGACGCTGCGCGCCAAGGAGCGGATCCCGGACGTCCGCCAGCACAACACGCTCTACAACGGCCGCTTCGAGATCCCGACGCTGATCGAGGTGCTCGACCTGCGGGGGCGCCTGTCGGCGGAGCTCGGCCGGGAGATCGGCGTCTACCCGGAGACCAAGCACCCGACCTACTTCCAGAAGGCCGGGCTCGCGCTGGAGAAGCGGCTGCTGGACACGCTGGTCCGCTACGGCCTCAACGACAAGAACGCGCCCGTGTTCGTGCAGTCCTTCGAGACGAAGAACCTGGGCCAGCTGCGCAAGCTCGGCCTGAAGGCCCGCGCCGTGCAGCTGCTCAGCGCCGCCGGCGCCCCGTTCGACCTGGTCGACGCCGGCGACCCGCGCACCTACGCGGACCTGATCACCCCGGCCGGCCTGAAGACGATCGCGACGTACGCGAACGGCATCGGGCCCGACAAGAACCAGATCATCCCGCGGGACGCCAGCGGCAACCTCGGCACCCCGACCACGCTCGTCGCCGACGCGCACAAGGCCGGTCTCGTCCTGCACCCGTACACGTTCCGCGCCGAGAACAGCTTCCTGCCCACCGACTACCGCGTCGGCACGGTGGCCAGCGACTACGGCCGGGCCATCGACGAGCAGGTGACCTTCCTCAGGACCGGCATCGACGGCCTGTTCACCGACAACACCGACGTCGGCATCCTCGCCCGCGCCGCTTTCCTGGGCGGCTGACCGCCCTCGGCACGCACCAGCACGATGGCGGCCGGCCGGGACCAACCACCGGACTCCCGGCCGGCGCACCATCCGTCCTGCGGCGCAGCCCGTCC
The DNA here is from genome assembly GCF_001854645.1 of Pseudofrankia sp. EUN1h. Lineage (NCBI taxonomy): Bacteria > Bacillati > Actinomycetota > Actinomycetes > Frankiales > Frankiaceae > Pseudofrankia > Pseudofrankia sp. EUN1h. The sequence continues at coordinate 69,938 of NZ_MBLN01000041.1, forward strand.
GCCGCGAGCGCCGCGGTGACCACGTGGTTGGAGGCCCGGGAGCAGAAGTCGTCCCCGGCCGCCGACATCCGGTCAAGGCGCACATTTGTTGGTTCGTGCAGGGGAGTACGCCCCGCGGGCGTCTCGGCGGGCCGTCCGGGCGTGCGCCTGTCAGGAATCCGTGTTCCCGGTCTGCGTATCCCCTGTGTCGGCCTCCCCGAGCAGTTTGAGCAGGGCATTCCACACCCCCGGCCGTTTAATGGCCTTGTCGAGTGCCCCATGGAATGCGTAGTAGGCCGTCACGTCGGCTCGCGAGCGTCGCTCGCTGGCTCTTCTCGGCTTCGCTACCCAGCGGACGTACACCGACCGAACCTCTGCCGTCTGCTCCTCCCACTGCGACCAGGCGTCCGCGCGGCTGAGCGCCTCAAACAACTCGTCCGGAACCAGGTCCCGATCATCCGCCACGACGATGATGCTCCCACCGAACCGCCCTGGCGTGTCCGGAGGTTCTGATGTTCCGGGGCATTTCAGAACTTGACCCGTGGGTTCGCCGCCAGAGAGCCGCGGATCGACTTCTCCATCTGATCGTCTGGTGGGAAAACCGTAGCAGCGCGCCAGGCCGCACCCAAGATCCCATCAGATCGCTGGGCCGTTCATGATCTGGTGAGATCCTCGGAGTCCCAGCTCCGAAAATCCCACCGGATCACCGGCAGCTTCTCGCCGTGCGATCGTCGGGGACTCTGGCTTCAGGGCCGGTGGCTGGCGAGTGGTGGAATGCTGGTGGGACACGAGCCGGGACGCGTCGGCTTGCAGTGTTCGGCTGCAGGGGGCAGGTGGAGCAKGGCCTGACGGCGGTAGAGCTGGCCGGTGGTGGCGGGCTGTCGACCAGCGAGATTGTCAGCCTGATCTTATTTTGCGAAATGGCCGGGCGCTCCGGGGATGGTGACGCGGTCGAAGCTGAGCGACCTGCTCCGGCACCACCGACCGGGCGGGACCGCCGCGCTCCCGATTCCACCCGCCCGCCCGGGCAGTACTCGAGTTTCGTGGCTGTACGCGAGCCAGTGCCCGGCCGGGCTGGAAACATCGAACCAGTCAGCGGGCCCGGGGCAGGTGGCGGGTGTGGGTGAAGGTGCCCTTGCCGAAGGCGAGGATCTTCGTCGGCCGGACCGCGAAGACGAGCGCCAGGCCACCGGCCTCGTGGTGGAAGCCGTCGTCGGCGACGTCGAACTTCCAGCTGCCGTCCCACCTGGTCCGCCAGGCCGCGGCGAGCCGGGTGAGGGATGCCCGGTCGGTGACGCGGACCGCCTCGCCCTCGACCACCACGTCGAGCCCCTGGTCCCAGGCGTCGCTGCCGGTGGTCAGCACGACGTTGGGGTTCGTGGCGAGATTGATCGCCTTCTGCTCCGTCGGGCCGGTGGTGAAGTGAAGCGCCTCGTCGAGCCACACCGCGACCAGTGGCGTGACGTGCGGTCGCCCGTCGCCCCGCACGGTCGAGATCCAGCTGATCTGGGCCGCCTCGAGCACGGCCCGGGCCGCGGCCCAGGTGGTGGGCTGGCTGTCGGGATCGCTGAACCGCTCGTCGAGCTGGGTCACCGGGTCATCCATCGTTACTCCGATCGTCGGTGGTTGGCTTGTCCGGCCTGGCGGAGCCGGGGAACGCGTCGGCCACGATGCGGTCGATCTCGGCCGCGGCGGACAGATCCTGGCTGAACCGGTTCCGCATCACCGCCACGGCCACGCCCGAGTCGAGGTCGGCGTACGCCGCCGAGCCGTTCGACCCGACCATGCCGAAGGTCGATCCGGGCCGCGAGCTGGCGCCGCCTGGCCGGTAGGGGCTGAACCCGAACGTCCAGGTGGTGGGCACCTCCATGACCTCGTCCCACCCCTCGTGGCTGAGCGTCGCCATGGCCGCGAGGCGCGCCGGCGACACCAGGGCGACGCCCTCCACGTCGCCGAGCAGGGCGGCGTAGACGCGCGCCGCCCCACGGGCGGTCATGGTGCCGGTGGAGACGAGGTCGGCCGTGAGCACGTCGCGGCGGTTGGCGAGGTCCGCGTCGGGCCGGATGGCCGGTGGAACCGCCCGGTCGGCCGGCGAGCCCGGCTCCGGCGAGCCCGGCTCCGGCGGCGGTCCGGTAGGCCGGTGCTGGTGCGCGACTCGGACCAGCAGGGCCTCGGGGACGCCGAAGTGCACGTCGTCCTCGATCCCGAGCGGCGTCGTGACCGCCTCGCGCAGCCACCACGACAGTGGGCGACCCGAGGCGCGGCGGACGGTCTCGCCGAGCAGGAAGCCGAAGGTCTGGGCGTGGTAGCCGAACCGCGCGCCGGGCACCCACCACGGCTCGGAGCCGGCCAGCGCGGCGCACATGTGGTTCCAGTCGCACAACTGCTCGACGGTCGTGTCGTACGGCGGCGCCGGCACGCCCACCGTGTGCAGCAGCACGTGTCGCAGTGTCGCGTCCCGCTTGCCGTGGGCACCGAACTCGGGCCAGACCTCGGCGATCCGCAGGTCGTCGGTGAGCACGCCCCGCTCGACGAGCACGTGCGCCACCGCGGATGCCACCCCCTTGGCGGTGGAGRCCGCGTAGAACAACGTGTCGGGCCGGACCGGGAGCCGCCGCCCGGCGTCGCGCTGACCAGCCACCGCGTCGACGACCAGCTGACCGTGCCGCACGACGGCCACCTGCAGCCCCACCTCCGCGCCGTCCCGGACCATCCGGTCGATCGCGGCCTGCACGCGTGCCTGGAGGTTGTTCGCGCTCATGCGCTCGTCCATACCCGTTGGACTGGCATGGCCGGTACGACTCATCGGTCGAGTCAGCCGTCGGTGAAGGAAGCTGATGGCCCGCCGCCACGGCATACGGCTGGCTTAGGGTCGGCGTATGGCCGCCACGGAGCCCGGGGAGACGCCTTCGCCGGAAGCCGAGCTTCACCGGAACCGGGCGCGGGCCGAGTCGTTCGGCGCCGACGCCGAGAAGTACGACCGGTCCCGCCCCCGGTATCCCGAGGAGCTGGTGAGCCGGATCGTCGCGGGCAGCCCGGGTCCCGACGTCGTCGACGTCGGCTGCGGGACCGGTATCGCCGCGCGGCAGTTCCTGGCCGCTGGCTGCCGGGTCCTCGGGGTCGAGGTCGACGCACGGATGGCTGGCGTGGCGCGGCGGCACGGTGTCGACGTCGAGGTGGCTCCGTTCGAGGCGTGGGACCCGGCCGGTCGGTCGTTCGACGCGGTGATCTCCGGACAGGCCTGGCACTGGGTGGACCCCGTCGCGGGCGCGGCGAAGGCCGCGGGGCTGCTGCGGCCGGGCGGCCGACTGGCCGTGTTCTGGAACCTGGGCCGACCGTCCACCGACGTGGCGGAGGAGCTCTCGGCGGTCTATCGGCGGGTGGCCCCGGAGCTCGAAGGCGGCCACCTGACCGGTCCCGCCGCCGGTGGTCCCGCGACGGCGGTGGGCAGGGCGGCCGACGGCATCCGGCGTGCGGGGGCGTTCGACGACCCCGAGGCATGGCGGTTCGACTGGGAGCGGCGCTACACCCGCGACGAGTGGCTCGACCAGCTGCCGACCCACAGCGACCACAGGCTCCTTTCGCCAGAAAGGCTCGCCGCGCTGCTCCCCGCCATCGGCGCGGCGATCGACGCCCTGGGCGGCGCCTTCACGATGGGCTTCACCACGGCCGTCGCGACCGCCACACGCGCCACCGGCGCCTGAGCGACCGGCGCCGGAACAGTCCGGCACCGGAGGACGACAGGCGCCGGAGAACGACAGGGCGGCGAGGCTTCGCCCCTTGGCCGGCGCGCCGGGATTACCTACCGGGCCGCGTCGTCGCGTCGGGCACGGACGATCGAGTCGTGGGTTGGGCCGTTGCCCCGGCGCTCGGCCGCCCGGGGGCGGATCTCGGCGGTCTCGATGACCCAGCCGGGGCCGAGGCCGGCGGCGATGTCGGCGGCGTCCCAGGCGACCTCCGCGAGGTGCGGGTCGGGGGCCGCGGGGCCTGCCTCACCGACCCCGCCAGGAGGCTGGGGAGCCGATCCTTCTCGCTCGTGCTCGTGCTCGTGCTCGTGGCCGTGCCCGTGGCCGGCGACGTGGCCGTGGCCGCCGTCGCCCGGGGCGTGGCCGACGAGGAGGAGGGTGCCGCCGGGGGCGACGGCGTCGGCGAGGTGGGCGAACAGGGTGCGCCGCTGCGCCGGCGGCAGGCACAGGTAGTGGGCGGTGACCAGGTCGAAGGTGGAGGGGGCCGGCTCGACGGCCAGGTCGGCCTGGACCCAGGTGATGGCGTGGCCGAGCCGGGCGGCTCGGGACTCGGCGCGCTCCAGGGCGGCGCTCGACAGGTCGACGGCGGTGACCTTCCAGCCGCCGGCGGCGAGCCAGCAGGCATCCGCGCCCGTGCCGGCGCCGGCGTCGAGTGCCGTGCCGGGCAGCAGGCCGGCGGCCGTCGCGGCCAGCGTCGGGCTCGGGTCGTCGCTGTCGGGGTGTGCGGCCGAACGCGCCCGGTGCCGCTCGCTCCAGGCCTGCTCGCTGAAGACCCGCTGGTAGCGGTACGCCTCCACGGCGACGCGGGTGTCCTCGGCGATGAGGTCGGCGTTGAGCGCCGCGGCGGTCGTGACGCCCGAGGCGGCCGACGAGATGACCTGTGCCTGGACGTCGGCGACGTTGCCCACCACCCACACCCCGGGCACCGAGGTGGCGCCGGCCGGGGCCGCCTCGATGCGGTCGCCGACGAGCAGCTCGCCGATGCGCGCCTCGGTCGGCCGCAGGCCCAGCGGCGCGAGCAGGTCGGCGCGGGCGGTGAGCCGCGACGCGACCGTCACCGCCTGGCGGGGGACGACCTCGCCGGAGCGCAGCCGGACGCCGACGAGCCGGTCGTCGGCCACCTCCAGCGCGGCAACCTCGCCCTCGACGACGGCGATGCCGCGGGCGGCGAGCTGCTCGGCCTGCTCCTCGGCGAGGTCGGGCGCGGTGTGGCGGAACAGGACCACGTCCGGGGTCCACTGCCGCCACATCAGCGCCTGGTGGACCGCGAGCTCGCTGGTCGCGAGCACGCCGACCGCCTGGTCGCGGACCTCCCAGCCGTGGCAGTACGGGCAGTGCAGGACGTCGCGGCCCCACCGCTCGGCGAGGCCGGGCACGTCGGGCAGCTCGTCGACGAGGCCGGTCGCGACGAGCAGCCGCCGGGCCCGTGCCGTCCGGCCGTCAGCGAGCGAGACCCGGAAGAGCGGACCGGCACCCTCGCCCACACCGCCCTCGTCGTCGAGGTGTTCGGCGGCGGTGACCGTCGCGGTGACGACCTCGCCGCCGTAGCCGGCGACCTCGGCACGGCCGATGGCGAGCAGCTCGCGCGGAGGTGTGCCCTCCCGGCCCAGGTAGTTGTGCACGTGCCCGGCGCGGGCGTTGCGTGGCTCGGCCGCGTCGACGACCAGCACCGAGCGCCGCGCCCGCGACAGGGTGAGCGCCGCGGAGAGCCCCGCCGGGCCGCCACCCACGACGACGACGTCGTACTGCCGCTCGTCGGCCGTCCCCGCCTCGACCGCCGGGACCTGGCTGGTCTCGATCGTCATGTGCTCCTCCTCGGATCCGCGGCGACGCGGGCGGGTCGCCGTCACTGGCCAGCGCTGGCCGGCTCTGCCGTCAGCCAGCACCGTCGTCGACGCCGCTGGCGCGGACGTCCCGCGCCCGCCATCGGACTGTCCGGTATCGAGGTGGGATTTGACAAACAACGTTGCCAGGATGGCAAACTTCCGGCGTGACGAACCGTGGGGAGCCGGGCGTGCGGACGGGGAAGGCCGACGGGCCGAGGAAGGCCGACGGACCGAGGACGGACGTGCCAGGGATGTTGGACGCCCCGGACACCTGGGCGCCGGACGACGACGAGATGGATCTCGACGGGGTGCTCGCGGCGGTGGGCCCGCGGCTGCGCGCGCTGCGCCAGGAGCGCGACCTGACGCTGCCGAGGCTGTCGAAGGCGACCGGGATCTCGGTCAGCACGCTGTCGCGGCTGGAGTCCGGCCAGCGCAAACTGACTTTGGAGCTGCTGCTACCGCTGGCTCGGGCCTACCGGGTCCCGCTCGACGAGCTGGTCGGTCATCCGCAGACAGCGGACCCGCGCATCCACCCGCGACCGTTCGTGCGGAACGGGATGACGGTCATCCCACTGTCCCGCCGGCCCGGCGGCCTACAGGCATTCAAGATGATCATCCCGGCCCACTGGCCCCCTTATGAGCCGGAACAGAAGGTCCATGAGGGCTACGACTGGCTCTACGTCCTGTCCGGGCGGCTGCGCCTGCAGCTCGGCGAGCACGACCTCGTGCTGGCCGCCGGCGAGGTGGCGGAGTTCGACACCCGCGTCCCGCACGCCTTCAGCAACCCGACCCCTCGCCCCGCCGAGATTCTCAGCCTCGTCGGACCCCAGGGCGAACGCGTCCACATCCGCGCCCGGTCCACCCCGTCGCATAGCGCTCGTGACGCATAGCGTTCCTGACATACAGCGTTCCTGACGTACAGCGTTCCCGCTGCCTGGTTCCGTCGCGAAGCCGTTTCTCCTGTGGGCGTCCGGTTCGGCGGGCACGCGCGGCGGCTGGTTGCCAGTCCCCCTGCCCCTGGCAACCAGCCGATGGTTCCGCGAATGACGAGTCGTGAGCGGTCAGACCAACACGAACTCGTTGCTCCTGCTGTGCGAGACGGTGTTGTTGCTGACGCCGACCAGCCTGGCCTTGTAGCGGTAGACATGCCCGCGGGCGCCGGTCGGGACCGGGACGGTGAACACCTGCTGGGTGACGAAGTTCCCGGCGAGGCCACCCGGCACCCAGGTGGTCGGCGAGAACTCCTGTGCCAGCGTGAACTGGCTGAGCGCGGGGGCGCCCGTGGTTTCGGCGACGGCGTCCAGGTAGAGCGTGTAGTTCGCGCCGCTGTTGCCGAGGACGTTGCCGGCCACTCCCTCGACGAAGAGGTAGAACTGCGCGGCCGCGGGAGAGCCCGGAGCGGCGGTGTTCGGCTCGCCGTCCTCGACGGCGGGGGCGGCGCTGACCGACGCGGTGAATACCCGGGTCAGCTCCGCGTCATTTGCTTCTGGCATTTTTCTGCCCTTTCATGGTGGAGAACCGATGGTCTCGACAATGAGAGGGATCCGCGGTCTTCCCTGATACATCGGGATCGGTTTTTCTCTGCCACCTCCGAACATTTTTCGCACGGTCAGGGAAGCAATACCCTGCCGACTCCCTGGACCACGGGCGCGTTGCTTACCAGATACTGCGCCGCCGTCTGGCCATCCACCTGCGCCGCCGACATGCGGGCCGCGGTCAACCCCGCGAGGATCGGCGTGGCGAAGGAGGTGCCGGACCACCTGGCGAGGCCGGTCGTGAAGTTCCTGACCTGCCCCCGTGAGCTTGTCTCGGTGGTCGTGTAGGTCCCGGTCGGGAAGGCGTTCACGAGTTCCGTCCCGGGCGCGAGGACGTCGACCCACGAGCCGTAGTTGCTGTAGGGGGCGCGCTGAGACTGCGCCGCGTCCAGCGCGCCGACGGCGAACACCGGGTCGAAGGCGGCCGGGTAGAACCGCTCGCAGCTGGCGTTGTTCCCGGCCGCCGCGATTAGTGCCAGGCCTCCGACCGCGGGGAGGTAGTCGTTCTGGAACCACTGCAGGACCAGCGGCAGCGTCCCGTTCAGGACCGTCGTGCCGGCCGAGAGGCTGATGACGTCCGGCTGGTCGAGGGCGATGAGGTCCACCAGCTCCGGGATGAGATCGGTCTCGAAGGCGGTGCCCACGGGGCTGAAGATGTCCCGCACGATCACCGTGGCCATCGGCGCCACGCGTCTCAGGACACCCGCGATGAACGTCCCGTGCCCGGAATAGGGACGCAGGACGTGCGGCCCCGAGCGCGGGATCTCGATCCGGGTGTCGACATCGCCCGTCAGCCCCTGCAGCCAGGAATAGGTGGTGGACGCGGTCGGGTCCAGTCCCGTATCGGGGATCAGAACGCGCACGCCGTCGCCGGCGGTGGGATCCGCCGCGGGCGGGGGCCAGGGAGGGCTCCCGACGGGTGGGACCTCGGGCTCACTCGCCGGGCAGAAGCCACCAACCGTGATCGACAGCAGGTAGTCCGGCGCCGCGACGCCGATCCCGAGCCGCTCGGTGACCTGCGCCAGCGCTCCCTCGACCGGACGGTCGATCCGGACGAGATGGAGTCCGTCGACGACGCCCCGGACGCGCCGCTCGCGTTCGCGCGCGAGGTCGCGGTTGGTGTCGACCAGGTCGAGCACCTGAAGGACCCGGTCGACGTAGTCGTCCCGGACGACGAGGTGCTCCTCGCGATAGAAGGTGTCCACCCCGTCGTCTCCCCATCCCGCGGGCTGGTTGACCTGCGCCCCGTGATAGGCGATGACCAGTCCGGCCTGCCGGATCTGCTGGAGGGTCGGCGGGCGGCGGTCGCGCCGGCGCCGGCGCGCCGCACGTCGATCTTCGTCCTGAGGTGGGCCGCCGGGGCCGCCGCCGCGGGCTGGCCGGGGGCCTGGCTCCTGGGCTGGTGGTTCGTCGCGTGATGTCATGTGGGCTTAGCTCCCTTTCGGCCAATGACGTGGTGGTCGTGTGGATTGGTCTTAAGGTTGATGGCATGGGGGGAACGGGGCGGAGCCGTCCATGGCGGGCTCGACGCCCTCCTGACTGATGGGCGGGCCCGTCCACGGCGATACCGCCACTGATCACGCCGCGCTGCTGGCGCTCGCGTTGTCCCGGCCCCTCGACGCGGTGGCGGCGGCGTCAAGGTGGCTCGACACCTCCGCGGACCCGTGCGCGCTTTCCGTCGCCCACCAGACGCTCGGGATCGTGGCGCGCGACAGCGGTCGGGCTGACGAGGCGGTCGCCGAGCTGCGCGCGGCGATGCGGTCGGCGCGGGCCTGCGGGGATCCCCGCCGCCTGGTCGACGTGCGGGCGACGATGGGGACGACCCTGGCGCTGAACGGCCATACCGCCGCCGGCCTCAGGCAGCTCGACGCGGCTGCCCGGCACAGCGACGGGCTGCTCGGCGGTCAGGTCCTGATGCGGCGCGGCGCGGTGCTCGGCGTTCTCGGGCGCCATGACGAGGCGCTGCGCGACCTGGGACGGGCGACGACGTTGCTGCGCGCCGCGGGTGACCCCATGTGGGAGGGACGGTGCCGCACCCACCGTGGCATGTCCTACCTCGCCCTCGGTCAGACAGACAGGGCCGAGCGGGACTTCGTGATCTCCGAACGACTGCTGACGGCCGCCGGCCAGGACCTGGAGATCGCCTGGTCGTGGCACAGCAGGGCACGGGTCGCCCAGCGCCGCGGCGAGCTGCCCACCGCGCTGCGCTTGCTCGACAGGGCCGCCGAGCGGTACGCCGCGCTGGCCACGTCCGAGCCCGAGCTCGCGATCGACCGGTGCAACGTGCTGCTGGCCGCAGGCCTGGCCGCCGACGCGCTGCGGGAGACCGACGGAGCCATCGCGGCCGCCGCCAAGGAGAACGTGCAGGTCACCCGCAAGGCGGAGCTGCTGTTCGCAGCGGCGACCGCGGCGCTCGCCGCGGCCAGCCCGGCGGTAGCCGCCCAGCGCGCCGCGGCGGCGCATGACCTGTTCCGCCAGCAGGCCCGGACCTGGTGGCAGCTGCGTGCGTCGTTCGTCCTGCTCAGCGCACAGCATGCGACCGGGGCCCGTGACGCGCGGCTGGCCACCCGCGCGGCGGACCTCGCGCACCGGCTCGGCGAGTTGCGGGCCGCCGAGGCCGCCCGGGCGTACCTGTTCGCCGGCCGGCTCGCGCTCGAAGGCGGCCGTGAGGCGGAGACCCTGCTCGGGCTCGCCGCGGGGTTCCGGCGTTCGGGCGCCGCGATCGACCGCGCCACCGGCTGGCTCGCGAAGGCGCTGTGGGCGAACGGCCGGGGCCAGGACCGGGAGACGCTGCTGGCCTGCGGCCGCGGCCTCGCCGCTGTCGAGGACCAGCTGCGCCACCTTGGCGCGCAGGAGCTGCGGGCGCATGCCACCGCCCACGGCGCCCAGCTGGCCGCCGTCGCGCAGCGGCTGGCGCTGCGCCGCCGCGACGCCCGGATGCTGTTGCGCTGGAGCGAGCGCTGGCGTGCCAGCGCCTTCGCGATGCCGGCTGCCCGCCCCCCTGACGATCCCCAGCTGACCGCGGATCTCGCCGCGCTGCGCGCTGTCGGGCAGGCGCTCGACGTGGCGCGGGAAAAAGGGCGGCCGACCGGCGGCCTGGATGGCCGACGGATCCGGCTGGAGGCGGCGATCCGCGCCCGCACCCGCCGGGTGGAGGCGGTCCGCTCGCCCATGAGCGGGCCCGGTCCCGCCCGCCCGTCGATCGCCGAGATCGTCGCGGCCCTTGGCGAGCTGCGCCTGCTGGAGATCATCGAGCTCGACGGGCTGCTGCACGTGGTGACCGTGGCCAACGGCCGAGTGCGGCTGCACCCGGCCGGTTCGGTGCGCGCGGCCGAGCGGGAGGTGCAGTTTGCGCGCTTCCTTCTCCGTCGACTGGCGCTGGGTCAGCCACCGCCCGGCTTCACCGGCCGGCTCGCGGCCGCCGGCCAGCTGCTCGAGGAGACCCTCCTCGGCGCCGCCGCCCGCGAGCTCGACGGTGGGCCGGTGCTCGTGGTGCCGCCCGGCAGCCTGCACGCGGTGCCCTGGTCCCTGCTCCCCAGCCTGCGGACGAGCGCGGTCCGGGTAGCCCCGTCGGCGACGGCCTGGCTCGCCGCGCACCGGGCCACCCCACCGCGGCGGCGCAGGGTCGCCCTCGTGGTCGGACCCGGGCTGGAGGGGACGGCCGCCGAGGTACGCCAGATCGCGACCGGCTACCCCGGCCCAGTCGTCCTGCGCGACGGCCAGGCGACGGCGGAGCGGACGCTGGCCCTGCTCGACGACGCCTGGCTGGCGCACGTGGCGGCGCATGGCACGTTCCGCGCGGACAGCCCACTGTTCTCGTCCTTGCGGCTCGACGACGGGCCGCTGACCGTCTACGACCTCGCTCGCCTGCGCCGCGCGCCGTACCAGCTGGTGCTCGCGAGCTGCGAGTCCGCAGTCGGGGTACCAGTCGGCGCCGACGAGCTGGTCGGCATGGTGGGTGCGCTCATCCCGAAGGGCACAGCGAGCCTGCTGGCCAGCGTCGTGCCGGTGAACGACGCGGCGACCGCCCCGCTCATGGTCGAGGTGCACGCGCGGCTGCGCGCCGGCGTCGACCTCGCACAGGCGCTGTCGGTCGCTCGTGCCGTGGCCGTCGACGATCCGGCGGGGCTCGCGGCGGGACTGGCGTTCGTGGCGCTCGGACGTTAGCCCGGTCGGAGGCGCGGCGGTGCGTCGCGGCCGGACCGACCGGTGCGCGTTCACACCGTGGTCCACGCGGTCGTCACGGTGGCCCCGTTGGTGGAGCGGCACCGTAGGCGGATGGGCCCGCGACGCAGCCCTTCCACGAAGAACCGCCCCAGCGTGTCGACCGCGACGTCGCGGGCGCCGCCCGCGTCCTCGATGACGCAGGTGGACTCGGCCGTGCCGACCACCTGGCCGACGATGTCGACCTGCTGCCCGCGGCCGGTGATCTCCAGGTCGATGTAGACGTCGGACGCGGCGAAGGACAGCACCAGCGGCGCACCCTCGGTGGGCTCACCCGCGCGCAGCGCGAGCCGTCCCCGCGGGTCGACGCGTCCAGATGCTGACGTCCCACCGGTCAGGCCCGCGTCCGCCAGCTCGTCGCCGGAAGCGGCGACAAGCCGTGCCAGCTCCCCATCGGGGTCGAGGAAGGTGATCGCGAGACGGGCGGCCTGCCGAGCCCGGTCGGAGACGGGGTCGACCTCGGTCGCGACCCGGCGCAGCGCGGCGAGCAGCTCGGCGTCTTCGGCGTTCAGGTCCTTCGCGGTCGCCTCGTCTTCGGCGTCGGCGGGGACGGGGACGGCCGTGCTGTCGTCATCCATGGCGCAGGCTCCCGGAATCAGACCCACCCGGCGGCTGGTCGTGGGCGGCCAACAAGGTACGAAGCTGCTCGAGGCATCGTTTTCGGGTCGGGCCGATGTAGCCGGGGGAGCAGTCCAGCGCGGCGGCGACCTCGGCGTAGCTCGGCGGCGGGTCGGCCATGAGCACGCGCAGCAGGTGCTGGCAGCGCGGCGCGAGGCGGCGGAACGCCCGCCACAGCGCCGCGTCCCGTTCGGCCAGCAGCAACACGTCCTCCGGCCCGGTGTCCGGTGGCGCGGGCTCGTCGGAGATCGTCTGGTCGAGGCCCGCGCGGACCCGTACTCGGCGCCGCAGTGTCGCCAGGCACTCCCGGCGGACCGTGGTGACCAGCCAGCTACCGACGTACTCGGGATCACGCAGGGCACCCAGGTTCTCGACGAGGCGCAGCCAGGTCGTCTGGATGGCGTCTTCGGCATCCATCTCGTCGAGACGCATCCCGCGTGCCACCGCCCACAGCAGGCCGATGTAGCGCTCGTTCAGCGCTGGCCACGCGGACAGGTCGCCCTCGCGTATCCGGCTCACCAGCTCCCCGGGCGTCAGTTCCGCCAGCGTCGCGTCCTCGCTCGCTGGTGCCGACGCGTCGGCCCGCTGGGGCTCAGGGCCGTCCCGCCTGTCGTCCCCGCCGGGGCCGGTCGCCGACGGCGGACACCCGGATTCCGGGCGCGGCGCCGACCGAGTTCCACCAGTCACCGTGTCGCCAACCTCCCCTGCTGCCGGCGACGGCCGCGCGCGGTGGGCGCGGCCGTGCTGTCGACGAAGGTGAGTAGTCAGTGGCGCCGCTGATACATGGTTGGGGAGATCCGTCGTCGACGATCATCGCCATTCCCGGAATGGGCGATCAGGTCGGGGAGACGGCGGCCAGACGGCAGGTGAGGGTCAGGATGCCGTCCGCGCGCCGGGTGGGGCCGTCGGGGAAGACCGAGCGGAACAGGGCCAGGGCGGGCGTGTTCTCGGCGAGGACCTCGGCGGTCAGGCAGACGAGACCGAGCTCGGCGGCGCGCTGGCCGATGGTGGTCAGCAGAAGGCGGCCGATGCCCTGCCGGTGCAGCGCGTCGGCGACCTCGATGGCGACCTCGGCCTCACCCGGCCCGGTGCGGGCCAGTCGGACGGTCCCGGCCGCGCGGGGGCCTTCCGGCGTGCAGACCACGGCCACGAGTGCCAGCCGGTCCTGGCCGTCGACGTCGAGAAGGGTCGCGCGAAACCGGCTGGACAGCCGGTGCAGCGGGGCATGGAAACGCAGGTAGCGGCTGCGCGGCGACAGGCCGGCGAACACCTCGTCGAGGGCCTCGCCGTCCTGCGGCGTCAGCTCGCGGATCAGCGGGACGGCCCGCCGGATGGCGCGGCGCGAACACGGCGCGGCGGCCCGCCGGCGGCCCTCGCCACGCTGACGGGGGATACCGCCGACCTGGCCGGCGCGGCTCTGCGCCTGGGCGCGGTCGGGCGAGTAGATGGAAACCGTCATGGTCCCAGTCCAGCCCCGACAGCCCGGAGCATCCGTACATCGTCGCCTCCCGGACGCCACCAGGGCACGTCGCGAAGTCGACAGCTGCCATGGGATTATCCTGAGCGGCGCGCCAGGTCAACATCTCAACCGACCGGGCGGCGCCCGGGTAGTGGGCGGGGCGTGCTCGACGCTCAGGAAAGATACCGGCGCGGGTTGCTGGTGCCACAGGCAAGGCACACCAGCCAGTCTCGTCGATAGCCGCCATCCTCGTCCGACGGGGCACTGACGACGTTGCTCTCTTCCTCGCCACAAAAGAAGCAGGTCGCCTCCTCTCCGGCAAGGCGTCGCATCGCCGTCAAGGGTCCGCCTTCGTGGTGCTGGTAGCCGATCCAATCGCACTGGCGGCATTCCCACCACAGCTCGGGCCTCGGTCTTGGCTCGGCATTGCCCCAGTTGTTCCGGCGGTGTACGACCGGCCGATCGGCCAGGGTATGCAGGCACCTCGGGCATTGAGGGCCGCGAGGTGAATGCCGTGCTGCGACCGCCTCATCCAAATCTTCACGCGCCCCTGGGATCCACGTCATCGCCACTCCGCACACCGGACGGCACCGCGCCCTGAACCCGACGACGCCCGGCAAATAGGCTATGTCCGCTAGCGTACGGTCGCTTCCGCCGAACACGTTGCCTGGCGGGAGGGATGGCAGATTCCCCGGCCGTACCGACAGGAGGGCGACGTTGACCTATCGGTTCGATCCCGAGCTGGCCGCGGTAATCCCGATGCTGCCGATGCTGGACTTCTCCGACCTGGCCAGCGTCCGGGCACTCCTTGCTGGGGTCCGTGGCGGCCAGCAACACGACACCACCGGGATCGACGTGCGAGACGTGCACGTCCCCGGGTCGCCAGACCACCCTGAGGTCCCCGTCCGGGTCTACCGGCCGGCCTGCCACCGGCCTACATCTTGGTCATGGAGTTCGACCCGCTGCGCGACGAGGGCATCGCCTACGCCCAAGCGCTGCTCGCCGCTGGTGTTCCAGTCGAGCTCCACCTGTTCCCCGGAACGTTCCACGGCTCCGGGATCGCGGCGCACGGCTGCTGTCAGCCGACGGGAACGCACCGAGGCCACGGCCGTCCTGGCCGCCGCCMTCGACCTCTCCCGCGAGACCGACGACTGACGACTGACCATGCTCGTGCGCCACACCGTTCGCCCGTGGAATCAGGCGGACCGCTGGCTGACGCGGGGGCCGGGGCGGAACGTGATCGGGAGGGTGTGCGGGGAGCGGGTGAGGGTGTTGTGGAAATGAACGTCCGCGCCGTCGGCCAGCCTGATGTCGTCGAGTCGCCTGGTGAGCTCCTCCAGCGCGATCCGCAGGTTCAGGCGGGCGACGTTGGAGCCGAGGCAGCGGTGCGGGCCGGCGCCGAAGGCGACGTGCCGGTTCGGTGAGCGGGCCGGGTCGAACGCCTCGGCGTCGGGGAACTCGCCGCCGTCGTGGTTGGCCGACGCCCAGTACAGCAGGACCTTGTCGCCGGCCTTGATCTCCCGGCCGCCCAGTTCGACGTCGCGGGTGGCGGTGCGGGCGATCGCGATGAACGGCGAGTCGAGGCGCAGCAGCTCCTCGACGGCGGTCGGGATGCGTTCCGGATGTGCGCGCAGCAGCGCCGGGATCTCAGGTTGGTGGGTGAAACGCAGCATCATCAGCCCGAGCGCGCCGGCCGTGGTCTCCAGACCACCGAGGACGAGCAGCTGGACGATGCCGATGGACTCGGCCTCGGTGAGCGGCCTGCCCTCGTACTCGGCCGCGAGCACGGCGTCGACGACGTCGCCGCGTGGCTCCGATCCCCGCCGCGTGGCCAGCAGATTGGTGATCCAGGCCGACAGCCCAGCCCAGCCCTCCTTGGCACGGGGATGGTTGGGCACCGAGGACACGGACGCCAGCTCGGCGACCTTCGCGATCTCGTCGCGCGGGGCGTGCAGCGCGAAGTCGAAGAACGACGTGCTCGGGAACGGCCGGGCGAAGTCGTCCATGAACTCGCACGCGCCGCGCTCGATGAAACCGTCGATCAGCCGGGTGACCAGCTCGCGGGCCGGCGTCTCCCAGTGCGCGATCGCCTTCGGCGTCAGGTGCGCGTTGACGAGCCGCTTGTAGACCCGCTGCTCGGGCGGGTCCACCTCGACCGGGATGTTGCGGACCTCGCCGCGGTACGGCGGGATGTTCAACCCCTCCGTGGAGGTGAACGTCTCCCAGTCCTGGGCGACGCGCAGCACGTCCTCGTACTTCGTCAACACCCAGAAGCCGCCGTGCGCCTCGCTGTGCGCGACGGGGCAGAGAGACCGCATCCGCGCCAGGGTCTCCGGCAGGACCGGGGCTAACTCGGGGGAGACGTGGTCGAACTCGCGCAGGCACCATTCGTCGGGCATCGGCGCGCCGGCCGCGACCATGCCGGCCGCCGCCGGGCCGTCCGGTGTCACCGAGGACGTTGGCTGCATTGTTCCTCCAGGACAGGAACGTTCGAAAACCCAGGAAAGCGGACGGAGGTCGGCCCGCGGCCCGGAAGAACCGGGAGGCGCGGGGCGCGGGCACGGGGCGCGGGGTCGTCAGTCGGTTCTGATCCAGACGGCTTTCACATTGAGGTAGGAGTCGAGCGCGTGCTCGCCCATCTCGCGGCCGTAGCCGCTCATCTTGTAGCCGCCGAACGGCACGGCCGGGTCCATGTCGAGCATGGTGTTGACCCACACGGTGCCGACCCGCAGCTCACCGGCCAACCGGTGCGCCCTGCCGACGTCCCGGGTCCAGACCCCGCCCGCCAGGCCGAACGGGCTGTCGTTGGACCGGGCCACGGCCTCCTCGACGGAGTCGAACGGCAGCACGCAGGCCACCGGGCCGAAGATCTCCTCGCGGGCGATCCGCATGTCGTCGCGGACGTCGGCGAAGACCGTCGGCGCGACGAAGTAGCCCCTCGCCAGGTCGCCGTCGGTCAGCCGGTGCCCGCCAGCGGTCGCCCGAGCGCCCTCGGCCTGGCCCAGGTCGAGGTAGCCCACCACCCGCTCGAGCTGGCGGGCGGACACCACCGGGCCGATGGCCGTGTCCGGGTCCACGCTGTTGCCGACGCGCAGCCCGCCCGCGAACGTCGACATCCGCTCGACGAACTCGTCGTAGATCGGCCGTTCGACGTAGACGCGCGTGCCGGCGCAGCAGACCTGGCCCGAGTTCGTGAACACGCCCATCGAGACGCCGGGGACGGCGCGGTCCAGGTCGGCGTCGGCGAACACGACGTCCGGCGACTTGCCGCCGAGCTCGAGGGTGACCCGCTTGATGTTGCCGGCCGAGGCCCGGATGATCTGCTGCCCGACGGCGGTCGAGCCGGTGAAGGCCACCTTGTCGACGTCCGGGTGCTCGGCGAGCGCCGCGCCCACCGTCGAGCCGTAGCCGGTGACGATGTTGACCACGCCGGGCGGCAGCCCGAGCTCGACCAGCAGCTCGCCGAGGCGGATCGTGGCGAGGCTCGCCTCCTCGCTTGGCTTGAGCACCATCGTCGCGCCCGCGGCCAGTACCGGCGCGATCTTCCAGATGGCGTTGCTGATCGGCCGGTTCCACGGCACGATCGCCCCGACCACGCCGACGGGTTCCTTCTGGGTGTAGGTGAGGACGGACCCCGGCAGCGAGTTCTGGATCGTCTCGCCCTGGATCTTCGTCGCCCAGCCGGCGAAGTAACGCAGGACGMTGGCCTCCCAGGAGGTGCGCGCCTTCGCGCGCGGGCGGCCGAGCGGGGCGCCCATGTCGAGCGCCTCCAGTAGCCGCAGCTCCTCGAAGTCGCGCTGGACCGCGTCGGCGAACGCCCACAGCAGGTCCTGGCGCTGCCGCGGTGTCATCCGCCGCCACGGGCCGGCCTCGAACGCGGCCCTGGCGGCCGCGACCGCGCGGTCCACGTCCGCCGCGTCGCCCTCGGCGAGCTCGGCGATCACCTCGCCCGTCGACGGGTTCACGCTGGTGAACGTCCGGCCGGAGGCCGCCTCGACCCACTCGCCGCCGATCAGCAGCCTCTTCGGGCCGGTGCTCAGGAACGGGAGCGCCAGCGCCTCCGCCCCCGCCGGGGCGATCGTCACGCGGTGGCCTCGGTGGTCTTGCCGACCTCGGTGAGGAGCTCGTAGATGTAGGTGACGGGCGGCGGGTTCATCCCCAGCGCGTCGCTCACCGCGCCCCGGTCGGGGCGGGTGCGCATCGCCTTCAGCGCCGCGTCGAGGTCGTCCGCCTCGATCTCGTAGATGGCGAGGTACCGGGGCGTGCCCTCGGCCGCCCGGACGTGGCCCCCCTCCCGCAGCCGGAAACGGCGGGCGGCGACGAACCCCGGGATCGTGAGGAGATCGGGGAGGTGGTCCTCGTCGTACCACCTGTTGAACTCGTCCTCGACCTCCGGGCTCGCCGGGCTCGCCTGGACGAGCATGATCCCCTTAGCCATCGCGCTCTCCTCTCGTCTCCGCCGCGCCGCGCCGCCCGTGCCTTCGCGTCAGGCGCCGGGGATGAGCGACGGTGGGAGACCGATGCTGCGCTTCTCCAGGAAGCTTTCCAACCCCTCCGGGCCCAGCTCCCGGCCGATGCCCGACTGCTTGAAGCCGCCGAACGGCACCATCGGGAAGGGCGGGTAGCTGCCGTTGACCGCGACGCTGCCGGTGCGCAGCCGGCGGGCGACGCCGAGCGCCCGCGCCGGGTCGCCGCTCCAGACCCCGCCGGACAGGCCGTAGTCCGAGTCGTTGGCGATCCGGACCGCGTCGGCGCCGTCCGAGTCCTCGTAGGGGATGAAGCTGAGGACCGGGCCGAAGATCTCCTCGCGGGCGATCCGCATCTCGTTGTGGACGTCGCCGAGGATCGTCGGCGCGACGTACCAGCCCTTCGGCAGGTGCGCGGGCCGCCTGCCGCCGGCGACGACGCGGACGCCGTCCGCGACCGCTGCGGCGATGAGGCCCTCGACGCGGGTGCGCTGGCGCTCGGCGACCAGCGGGCCGACGATGACCGCGGGGTCGTGCGGGTCGCCGACCGGCTCCGCGTCGGCCGCCGCGCCCGCGATGGCGAGCGCCTCCTCGTAGCGGGACCGGGGGATCAGCACCCGGGTGTGCGCGCCGCAGACCTGGCCGGACAGGTGCATGCCGCCGTGGACGACGGCCGGGATGACCGTGGCGAGGTCGGCGTCGTCGAGCAGGATCGAGGCGGACTTGCCGCCGAGCTCCAGCGAGACCCGCTTGATCTGCTCGCCGCACAGGCTCATGATCCGCTTGCCGGCGGCGGTGGAGCCGGTGAAGGCGATCTTGTCGGTGCCGGGGTGGGTGACCAGGTGCTCGCCGACCTCGCGGCCGCCGGGCACGAGGTTGATCAGGCCGGCGGGGACGCCGGCCGCCTCGAGCGCCTCGACGAAGACGTAGGCCGACAGCGGCGACTCGGGCGCGGGCTTGAGCACCACCGGGCACCCGGCGGCGAGCGCCGGCGCGGTCTTCCACGCGGCCAGCGTGATCGGGGCGTTCCACGGGACGATCGCGCCGACGACGCCGACCGGCTCTGAGGTCACCAGCCCGGCCCGGGGGCCGGCGGTGACGACCCGCTCGAACTCGTAGGACCGGATCAGCTCGGCGTAGTAGTCGAAGACGACGGCGACGAGGCCCGTCTGCGCGGCCTTGGACTGGCTCGCCGCGCAGCCCATCTCGTCGGTGGTGATGCGGGCGATGTCGTCCTCGCGTTTGCGCAGCTCCGCGGCGGCGCGGCTGAGCACGTCGGCGCGCTCGGCCGGGCTGGTGCGGGCCCAGGAGCCCTCGTCGGCCGCCGCCCGCGCCGCGGCGACCGCGCGGTCGATGTCCGCGGTCGTGGCCAGGGGGACCGCGCCGGCCCGCTCCTCCGTGGACGGTGAGATCACCTCGAGCAGCTCGCTGCTCGACGGCTCCACCCACGCGCCGTCGATGTAGAACGTGCGCCGGTACATCAGCGAGTCGCTCACGCAGCCCTCCCAGGGATCGTTCGGCCGAACGTAACACTACAGAGCGAGCGCTCGCTAGCTTGTGTCACAGGGGGTGACGGGTCGATGGTGCCCGGCTGACAGCCGGGTGGCGGCTCACCTGGGCCTCTTTTCGATCTGCTAACTATGTGAGGGCTCACTTGCGACGGTATGTGATCGCGGTTACACTACACTCCGCGATCTTCGGCGTGAGCCGTGCCCGTCGTGGCCGGCCCACACCGCCCGTCGCCATCGCCCGTCGGGGCTGGCGCAAGCCGCCCCTCCCCGTCGAACGTCCCTGGCCCCTCCTTCGGGGCGGGGGCGCGGCCGAGAGGAAAGACGTTGTCGCAGCTGTGGCAGTTCGCCCTGATCGGCTTAGCCGGCGGCGGCGCGTATGCGCTCGTCGCGCTCGGCGTGGTCGCGGTCTACCGGGGGTCGGGAATCCTGAACTTCGCCCAGGGCGCCATCGGCATGGTGGGCAGCTACATCTTCTGGGACCTGCACGCTGGCGGCGCGGGTAGCGGCGGCCTCTACTCGGGAACCAGCACCGAGGGGGGCGCGCACGCGTCGCTGCCCGTCGCCCCGGCCATGGCCATCGGGGTGGCGTCCGGCGCCGTGCTGGGCCTGCTGTTCTACCTGGTCGTGGTGCGGCTGCTGCGCAACAGCCCGGACATGGCCAAGGTGGTCGCCACCCTCGGGCTGATGCTGCTGCTGCAGAGCGTCGTCGTGAAGCGCTATGGCACCGAGTCCCACCT
This sequence comes from Pseudofrankia sp. EUN1h, assembly GCF_001854645.1. NCBI lineage: Bacteria > Bacillati > Actinomycetota > Actinomycetes > Frankiales > Frankiaceae > Pseudofrankia > Pseudofrankia sp. EUN1h. The sequence goes on from NZ_MBLN01000041.1 coordinate 90,039, forward strand.
GCTCCCGCCGCTGTTCGGGCACGGAAAGATCACCATCGCGAGCGGTGTGATCACGAACGACACGCTCGCGATCCTCATCGTGACGTTCGCGCTCGCCCTCGGCCTGTGGCTCATGTTCGGCAAGACCAAGCTCGGGATGAACGCCACCGCGCTGCGGGAGAACCCCGTCGCGGCGAGCGCGATCGGGATCTCGCCACACCCGACGGGCCTCATCACCTGGGGCGTCGGCGGGGCGGTGGCCGCCTTCGCCGGCATCCTGCTGATCCCGGTCATCGGCCTCACCCCGGACGCGCTCACCCTGCTGGTGATCCCGGCGATGGCGGCGGCCCTCGTCGGCCGGTTCAACGGCGTGTGGATCACCGTCGCCGTCGGGCTGGCTCTCGGCGTCGCCGAGTCGGTGATGCGCCGTTACGACGTCAATCTCGGTATTACCTCCTCGCTCCCGTTCGCGGTGATCATCGTCGCGGTCATCCTCGGTGGCGCGGCGCTGCCGGGGCGGGGCGAGGCGTTGACCGGCAGGCTGCCGCGGGCCGGCACCGGCCGGTTCAAGCCGGTGACGGCGATCATCTGGGTGCTCGTCGCCGTCGCCATCCCGGTGTTCGCCTCGCCGTCCTGGTCGACAGCGATGATCAACAGCACCCTGTTCGGTCTGCTCGCCCTGTCGATCGTCGTCGTCACCGGCTATGCCGGGCAGATCAGCGTCGCCTGTGCCGCGCTCGCCGGCTTCGGCGCGTTCATCGCCGCCCGGCTGAGCAATGACGCTCACCTGCCATTCCTGCTGTGCCTGCTGGTCGGGACCGTCGCCGCCGTCGTGCTCGGCGTGGTCTTCGGCGCCCCGGCGGTGCGGGTACGCGGTGTCAACCTGGCGATCGTCACGCTCGGGCTCTCGCTCGCGGTCGAGAACCTGGTGCTCACCCAGCCGTCGCTGACCGGTGGCCTGGACGGCCTGACGGTGCACGACCCGTCGCTGTTCGGCCTGAGCATCAGCCCGTCCGCGCACCCGAACCGGTTCGCGCTCGTGTGCCTCGCCGCCTTCGTGCTCGCGGCGATCGCGGTGCTCAACCTGCGCCGCGGCGAGGCAGGACGGCGCTTCCTCGCGGTACGGGCGAACGAGCGGGGAGCGGCGTCCGTCGGCGTGTCGGTGCCGGGCGCGAAGCTCGGTGCGTTCGCCATCTCGGCCGGGATCGCCGGCCTCGCCGGCGCGCTGTCGGCGTTCCAGTTCCGGATCGCGGACTTCACCAGCTACGGAGTGTTCCGGTCGATCTCGGCGCTGGCGTTCACCGTCGTCGGCGGCGTCGGGTACGTCGCCGGGGCGGTCTTCTCGGCGTCCGCGGCCGCGGGCGGCGTGGTCGCCAACGCGGTGTCGGACTGGCTGTCCGTCGGCTCCATCGACGCGTGGCTGCCGATCGCGACGGGCCTGGTCGTCCTCGACGCCATGGTCCGCTCGCCCAGCGGCATCATCCCGGCGCAGGCGGCGATCAAGGACGGCCTGGTCCACCTCGTCCGCCGGCTCGCCGGCCGCCGACCGGCGGGGTCGACCGAGTCGACCGAGTCGGCGGACCTGGAGGGGCTGGCGGAGCCGGGCGCACCGAGCGCCACGGCCGCGACCAGCCCCGCCACGTTCGAGCCGAGCTGTCCGGTCCCGGCGGGGGAGACGGTGCTCGTCGCGCGCGACATCGAGGTGCGCTACGGCAGCACGGTCGCTGTCGGGGGGGTGTCGTTCGAGCTGACCGCTGGGCGGGTCGTGGGCGTGATCGGGCCGAACGGCGCTGGTAAGACCAGCCTCATCGACGCCCTCACCGGCTTCGCCAGGACCGCGGGCGGCACCGTCGAGCTGCTCGGCCGCGACGTCACCGGGCTGCGCGCGCCCGTGCGGGCCCGCCTCGGGCTTGGGCGGACGTTCCAGAACCTGGAGCTGTTCGACGACCTGAGCGTCCGGGAGAACATCCTCACGGCGCTCGACGGCCGTGGCGCGCTCGCCTACGTCCGCGACCTCGTCTACCCGCGCCGTGGCCGGCTGTCCGACGCCGCCGCGGCCGCGGTGACGATGCTCGGCCTCGACGACGTGCTCGACACGGTCGTCGCCGACCTGCCGCAGGGCCGGCGGCGGATGGTGGCGATCGCCCGGCTGGTGGCCCAACGCCCGGCCGCGGTGCTGCTCGACGAGCCGGCGGCCGGCCTCAACGGCTCCGAGCGGCGCACCGCGAGCGCGCTGTTCCGCCGGCTGGCGTCCGAGTCCGGCGCGGCGGTCCTGCTGGTCGAGCACAACATCGACGTGGTCGCCTCGACCTGCGACCACGTGGTCGTGCTCGACTTCGGCAAGGTCATCGCCTCCGGCCGGCCCGACGAGGTGCTGCGCGACCCGGCCGTGCGCGCCGCCTACCTCGGCCAGCTGAGCTCCGACGCCGCCGAGGCCGCCGCCCCCGAACCGGTCGCCGCCGAACCCGAGCCCGCGACCGCGGCGCCCGAGCCGGTAGCTGCCGAGGGCGTCTGACGCTCCCGGCGGGGACGGCGCCGCCCTACCCGCCGCCCCCAACGCCCGCCCGGCCGCAGGGCCGGTTGATCGCCGCTTACGTGTTGTCGCAGTCGTGAATTCGGCCGAATCGCGACGACGGCGACACGTAGGCGGCGATCATGGGTGGTGGGGAGCGCCGCGCGGCGCCGCGCGCCGGTCAGCGGCGGCGGCGGGTGGGCTCGAGGGTGGGGAAGAAGCCCTTGACGGTGCTCTGGGTGACCAGGCTGATCGCGCGGTCGCGGTTGAACAGGTCGTTGTGCCGGCTCTCGAGGGCCAGCACCAGGGCGATGCCCATGACGGCGCGGGCGGAGATGTCCGGGGACTCGAACTCGAAGCCGTAGCGGTCCTCGACCTCGCGCCAGGCCTCGGCCAGCCGGTCCATGGCGACGGTGAAGTGCTTGCGGTAGAAGCGCCGCGCCACCTTCGGGTCGCCGAAGAGCACCAGGCCCAGCAGCGGCAGGATCTCCTCCAGCGTCGAGATGAGCTGGCGGTACAGGCCGTTGAGGGTCTCGAGCTGACGCTCGGGCGTCAGCGGCTCGTCAAGGTCGACGACCTCGGTGGCGGCCACCAGCTCGTCGATCGCCTGGCGCAGCGGCTCGAAGACGGCCTCGTAGAAGAGCTGGTCCTTGCTCTCGAAATGGCGGTAAATTACGCCTTCGCTGATGCCACCGCGTTCGGCGATCTGCTTGATAGTGGTGCCGTTCATATCGCCGGTCTCTACGAACGCCTGCCGGGCGGCCTTTAGAATGGAACTCTTGCGCGCCTCGGCGGTCAGCCGCCGCGGCCGTGGCCTGGCCTYGGGCTCGGCATCGGCGGATGGAGCCGGGCCGGACTCCGGGACTGTCTGCTCCACCGTCGAGTCGGCCATCGGTCCTCCTGGTATGGCGCTGTCTCTGTCGGGCAATCGGCGCCAGGTGAATGAACGTACGCTATCTTACCTGCTCCGATCATGGTTCTCGTGTTGTCTCCGTCATGGGGTCGCGTCTCTGATCTCGATGTCGACGTCGATGACTTGACACGCGGATGGCGGCGATCTTAGGTTCATTAGGAAATGAGTGTTTACTTATTCCGTGATCCCAGGTCGCGGCGCCCGGCGGGAGCGAAGCCATGCATGACGTCGTGATCCGCGGCGGCGAGGTCGTCGACGGCACGGGGGCGCCGCCCCGGAAGGCGGACGTCGCGATCGACGGCGGCCGGGTCACCGAGGTGGGCGCGGTCGCCGAGCGGGGCCGGCGCGAGCTGGACGCCTCCGGGCGGCTGGTGACGCCCGGCTTCGTCGACATCCACACCCACCTCGACGCCCAGCTGTTCTGGGACCCGGTGGCCAGCCCGTCGAGCTCGCACGGGGTGACCACGGTGGTGCTCGGCAACTGCGGCGTCACGTTCGCGCCGGTTCGCCCCGGCCAGGAGCGCTRCCTCGCCGAGATGATGGAGGCCGTCGAGGACCTCCCGGCCGACACGATCATGACCGGCCTCGGCTGGGGCTGGGAGACCTACGGCGACTACCTGCGCGCTCTCGGGTCGCGCGCGCTGGGCGTCAACGTCGGCGGCCTCGTCGGCCACTGCGCCCTGCGCTACTACGTCATGGGGGAGCGCGGCCTCGAGGACGCGGCCGCCACCGACGACGACGTCGCCCGGATCGCGGCGCTCGTCGGCGAGGCTGTCGACGCCGGCGCGCTCGGCTTCTCCACCTCCCGCAGCTTCATGCACACCGTCCCGGACGGCCGGCCGGTGCCCGGAACGTTCGCCCGCCCCGAGGAGCTGGCCGCGATCGGCGGCGCGCTCGGTGCCCGCGGCAGGGGCACGATCGAGGTCGTCGCGCGCATCGGGGAGCGCGACGGGCCCACCCGGCGGAACTCGGTCGCCGAGCTCGCCTGGATGGAGGAGGTCAGCCGGGCCTCCGGCCGCCCGCTCAGCTTCGCCATCACGCAGAGCGACCGCCGGCCGGACCTGTGGTCCTGGGTGATGGACCAGGTCGCCGCCGCCCGCGCCCGCGGCGCCGACCTGCGCCCGCAGACGTCCGCCCGCGGCAGCGGCATCCTCTACGGGCTGGTCGGCCGTACCCCGTACGACACCCTGCCTGCCTGGGCGCGGCTCGCCGCCCGTCCCTTCCCGGAGCGCCTCGCCGCGATCGCCGACGAGGGCACCCGGGCGCTGCTGGTGGCGCAGGCGAACGAGCCGACCAGCCTGTCCGGCCCGCTCGCGCCGAAGGACCCGGGCAAGCTCTACCTGCTGCCGCCGGGCCCCGCGAGCTACGACGTCCGGCCGGAGAACAGCCTGGCGGCCGAGGCGACCCGGCGCGGCACGTCGCCCGCCRCCGCGTTCCTCGACTTCCTGTCCGACACCGCCGGCCTGGGTCTGCTCTACTACCCGGTGCTCAACCAGAGCCTCGACGCCGTCGCCGCGATGCTGACCAACCCGGACGTCGTCGTCGGCGTCGCGGACGCCGGGGCGCACGTCGCGCTGACGATGGACGCCGGCCAGTCCACCTATCTGCTCAGGCACTGGGTGCGCGAGACCGGACTGCTCGACATCGCCACCGCGGTCCGCAAGCTCACCCGCGAGGGCGCGGAGCTGTTCGGCATCCGCGACCGCGGCGTGCTCGCGCCCGGAGCGCACGCGGACGTCAACGTGATCGACCTGGAGAGGCTCGACCTGGACACGCCGGAGATGCGCGCCGACCTGCCGCTGGGAGCGCAGCGCTTCGTCCAGCGGGCCCGCGGCTACGACTACACGCTGGTCGGCGGGGAGATCCTCGTCGACCATGACCAGCTCACCGACGCCCGTCCCGGCCAGCTCGTCACGGCGGGCTGACGTGCCGGCGCTCGACGACGAGCCGACCCAGCCCGGAGGAACGGTGCCGCAGACAACGCCGCTCGGCGAGACGACGCGCATGGACGAGACGACGCCGCTTGACCAGACGTCGCCGCTTGACGGGACGCTGCCGGGAGAGGGCTTCCGGCTCGGCGGCCGGGTGGCGGTGGTGACGGGCGCGTCCTCGGGGCTCGGCGCCGCCGTCGCCCGGGCACTCGCGGCGGCCGGCGCGCGGGTCGCCATCGTCGCCCGCCGGGAGGACCGGCTGGCGGCGCTCGCGAAGGAGATCGGCGGGCTCGCCGTCGGCGCCGACCTGCTCGACCAGGCCCAGGTCGACACGGTCGTCCCGCGGGTGGCCGCCGAACTCGGCGGYCCGGAGATCCTCGTCAACGCGGCGGGCAACATCTTCTCCCGCGACCGGGCGGAGGACGAGACGGCCGACGCGATCCTCAGCACGCTGGGACTCAACCTGGTCGCGCCGTTCCGGCTGAGCCAGGCCGTCTTCGGGCACATGAAGGCGGCCGGGCGCGGGGCGATCGTGCACGTGTCGTCGGTCAGCGGCATCGTCGGCATCCCGAGCATCCCGCAGGCGTCCTACGCGGCCAGCAAGGCCGGGCTGTCGGGCCTGACGGTGGAGCTGGCGGTGCAGTGGGCGCGGCACCGGATCCGGGTGAACACCGTCGCCCCCGGCTTCTTCCGCAGCGAGATCACCGGCGATCTCTACGACACCGAGCGCGGCCAGACCTGGCTGCGGCGCAACACGCCGCTGCCGGATGACGGCAGCCCCGAGGACATCGTCGGCGCGGTGCTGTGGCTGGTCAGCGACGCCGGCCGCTACGTCACCGGCCAGACGATCGCCGTCGACGGCGGCTGGACGGCGCGCTAGGCCTTTCCCACGGCCACATTGACGCATTGCGTCCTCGCGGTGAGGCGGGTTTGGATGGAGAAGGCTCGGCGAGCCGGTCCGTCCTGCTGGGAGGTTCAGCCCCGAGCCGTCCTGATATCCAGCGAGGAACGGGTGACGGCATGCGCGAGTACCGGAAGTTCTACATCGGCGGCGAGTGGACCGACCCGGCCGGCACGGAGACCTTCGAGGTCGTGAACCCGGCCACCGAAGAGGTCGCCGGCACGGTCGCGATGGGCTCGGCCGCGGACGTGGACCGCGCCGTGGCGGCCGCCCGCGACGCATTCCCCGCCTGGTCGGCCACCAGCCGCGCGGAACGCCTGGAGTTACTCCGGCGCGTAGTAGGCGAGTACCAGAAGCGCATGCCCGACCTCGGCGCGGCACTCACCGAGGAGATGGGCGCGCCGGCCTCGCTCGCGGGCGGCTTCCAGGTGGGCCTCGGCATCGGGCATCTCGCCAAGGCGATCGAGCTGCTGGAGACCTTCGTCTTCGAGGAGGACCGCGGCGGCGGCCTGCTGCTGGTGCGGGAGCCGATCGGCGTCTGCGGCCTGATCACGCCGTGGAACTGGCCGCTGAACCAGATCGCCGTGAAGGTGTTCCCAGCCCTGGCGACCGGCTGTACGACGGTGCTGAAGCCCTCCGAGCGGTCGCCGTTCAGCGGGCAGATCTTCGCCGAGATCCTGGCCGCTGCCGGTGTTCCCGCCGGGGTGTTCAACCTGGTCCAGGGCGACGGCCCCAGCGTGGGCGTGCCGCTGTCCGCCCACCCGGGCGTCGACATGGTCTCCTTCACCGGCTCGACCCGGGCGGGCATCGAGATCGCGCGTAACGCCGCCCCGACCGTCAAGCGGGTGGCCCAGGAGCTCGGCGGCAAGGGCCCGAACATCATCCTCGACGACGAGGCCTTCGCCGCGAACGTGGCCAAGGGCGTCGCGAGCATGATGGGCAACTCGGGCCAGACCTGCAGCGCCCCGTCGCGGATGCTGGTGCCCAGCGAGCGGATGGCCGAGGCCATCGCGGCGGCGCGCGCCGCCGCCGAGCGGGTCACGGTCGGCGACCCGAACACCGAGGTCACGATCGGTCCGGTCGTCTCCGCCAGCCAGTTCGAGAAGATCCAGGCGCTTCTTCAGAAGGGCCTCGACGAGGGCGCGACGCTGGTCGCCGGCGGCCCCGGCCGCCCCGACGGGCTGACCAGGGGCTTCTACGTCCGCCCGACCGTCTTCGCCGACGTCAAGAACGACATGACGATCGCCCGCGAGGAGATCTTCGGCCCGGTTCTGGTGATCATCGGCTACGACGGCGTAGACCACGCGGTCGAGATCGCGAACGACACGGAGTACGGCCTCGCCGGCTACGTCGCGGGCGTCGACCTGGAAGCCTGCCGCGCCGTCGCCCGCCGCATCCGCGCCGGCATGGTGACCATCAACGACGGGTTCGACTTCGCCTGCCCGTTCGGCGGCTACAAGAAGAGCGGCAACGGCCGCGAGTGGGGCGAGTTCGGCTTCCACGAGTACCTGGAGACCAAGGGCATCCTTGGCTACACCCCCGCCGGGTCCGGCTCCTAGCCGGCGGACGGCCTGACGGCGGGCCCCCGGGCTGGCGCGGATCTCCAGCCTCAGACGCGGCTGGAGATCCGCGCGCCCCCGACCGGGGCGACGGCCTGCCAGGTCCGCGTCGACGCGGCGTGTATGTCGCTGTCGAAACGGTCGACGAGCAGCGCCTGCGACGCGGCGAGATGGGCGCGGGAGATGCGCTCGGCCTCGGCCGCCCGGCCGGCCTCGATCTCGGCGAGGATGCGCCGGTGCGTGCGCACGACGGCCTGGGCGTCCTCCTGCGCGGGGTACTCGCCGCGGCTCGTCAGCAGCTCCGCCCAGCGCACCTCCTGCGCCGACCACAGGGCGACCAGGCTGCTGACGACGAGGCGGACCGTCGCGTTCGGGGTGAACGCGACGATGAGCTCGTGGAACTGCCGCGCCGTCTCGGTGAAGGCGACGCCGCTGCCGACGAGCCCGCTGCCGCCGGGCCCGCTCCCGACCAGCTCGGCCGACTGGTCCACGTTGGCGCGCAGTGCCGGCACGACCTGCGTGTCGCGGTCGTCGCGGCGGGCGCACTCGGCCGCGCACAGCGGCTCCAGCAGTTGCAGCCCGCCTGCCAGGTCGCCGAGCGTGACCCGGCCGGCCTGCAGGACCAGGCCCAGGTGGTAAGCGGCGGACGACGGGTCCGGCCGGTGGACCTCCGCGCCGCCGACGTTGCCACGCCGGACGGTGACGAGCCCCTCGGTCTCCAGGATCCGGATCGCCTCCCGCACGGACGGGTAGCTCACCCCGAACTCCTCCACGAGCTGCTCCTGAGTGGGCAGCCGGTAGCCGTCGGCGTCGTTGCCGGCCAGGATCCGGTCGCGCAGCGTCGCGGCGATGGCTTCGGCGACGCGTAGCGGGGGGATGGCCCTGCGGCGGTTCGTCGGCACACCTCAATCTTACTATCCTTATAAGTATTGACCGTACTAGCGGGCCTGCATTACGGTCTGGCGTCCATGGAGTACGACCTGGGCCCAGCGGCGGCCGCGTTACGCGGGCGGCTGCGCGCGCTGGTGCGCGAGCACGTGCCCGCCGACTACCTCGGCGCGTTCACCGCCAACCCCGCCGACCTCGCCATCGCGCAGGACTTCTGCCGGCTGCTCGCCGATGAGGGCCTGCTGTGYATGGCCTGGCCGGAGGAGTTCGGCGGCCGCGGCGCGTCGCTGTGGGAGCAGACCGTCGTCCGCGAGGAGATGTGGGCCAGCCACGAGCCGCGCGGCGCCCAGTACATGGGCGTCAACTGGGTCGGGCCGACGATCATGCGGCACGGCACGGCCGCGCAGCGCGCCCGGCACCTGCCGCCGATCTCGCGCGGCGAGGTGATCTGGTGCCAGGGCTTCAGCGAGCCGGGCTCGGGGTCCGACCTCGCCTCGCTGCGCACCGCCGCCCGCCCGGACGAGAGCGGTGACGGCACCGGCGGCCGTGCCTGGCGGATCCACGGCCAGAAGATCTGGACCTCCTACGCCACCATGGCGCAGTGGTGCTTCCTGCTCGCCCGCACCTCGACGACCGGGCGCAAGCAGCAGGGCCTGACGATCTTCCTGGTGCCGATGGACTCGCCGGGGATCGAGGTCCGCCCGATCGCCTGCATGATGGGCCCGCACCACCTCAACGAGGTGTTCTTCGACGACGTGCGGGTCACCGAGCGGGACGTGCTCGGAGAGGTCGACGGCGGCTGGACCGTCGTGCAGGAGGTGCTCGCCTTCGAACGGGTCGGCATCGCGCGCTACGCCCGCTGCGAGCGGCTGCTGCAGGAGGCGCCGGYGGCGCTCGGTGACGCCTGGGAACAGCTGCCGGCGGAGCTGCGCGGCCGGTGGGCGCGGATGCTCGTGCATGCCCGGCGCGCCCGGCTGCTCGCCTACCGGGTCGTGTCCCGGCAGGGGACGGGCCAGGTCAGCCCGGTCGACTCGGCGGCCTACCGGATCGCGGTGACGAAGCTCGACCAGGACAGCGCCGAGGTGCTCATGGAGATCGTGACGGCCGCGGAGCCGGCGGGCGACGCCGGCGAGAGCGTTCGCTACGCGGACTGGGAGCGCTGGCGGCGCGCGGTCGAGGACCACGCGCGCTATTCGGTGGCCTCGACCGTCTCCTCCGGCAGCATCGAGATGCAGCGCATCCTGCTCTCCCGGGCGCTGCTGGCCGCCTCCGGCGCGCCGACGTCCGCGCAGCCCAGGGCGGCGGCCCCGGCGAAGGCGGGGGCGGCGTCATGACCGCGGTCGTGGGGGGCGCTGTGGACGGCCTCGCCGCCGGTGGCGGCGTGCTGATGGAGCTCTCGGACGAGGCGGCCGAGTTCGGCCGGACGGCGCTGCGCGCGCTCGAGGCGGCCGGCGGAGACGAGCTGGTCCAGACCGCCGAGCGGGAGCCCGCGCGGCGCGCCGAGCTGGTCGTGCCGGTGCTCGACGACCTCGGCGCCTGGGATCTCGACCCGAGGGGGAGTGCCGACGAGCTGGAGGCGGCGGCGGCGCTGTGCCGGGCCGCCGGCTGGTGGGCGGTGCCGTACCCGGTGGCCGAGCGGCTGTGCCGGCCGGCGGGCGGCGACGCCGACGCGCTGGTCGTCGTGGCGCCCGCGGCCCCGGCGGCTGCGGTCGCCGGGCTGGACCTGCGGCTCGCCGCCGTCACCCTCGACGGACGGCGGTACGCGGCGACGGCGCGCGAGCCGGACGTACCGGCGCGCAAGTCGGCGTTCGTGGTGGGCCTGGACCTCGCGCCGCTCGCCGGTGAGCCGGCTGGCGAGGATGCCGAGGCCGCCGCCGTCGGCGACGTCGCGCTCGGGCTGGTGCTCGGATGCTGGACGCTGCTCGGGATGCTGGACCGGGCGATGGCGCTGACCAGGACGTACATCCTGGAACGCGAGCAGTTCGGGCAGCCGCTCGCCCGTTTCCAGGGCGTGCAGTTCCAGCTCACCGACGCGGAGGTCGAGCGGGCAGGAGTCGCCGAGCTCGCCGGCTACGCGCTGTGGAGCGTCGAGGCGGGGCTGCCCGAGGCCGTCGACGACGCGCTGGCGCTGCGGCTGGCCGCCGTAGAGGCCGCCGAGACGGTCTTCCGGGTCACCCACCAGCTGCATGGCGCGATGGGGTTCTGCGACGAGACGACGCTGTCGTGGCTGTCGCGCTACAGCCTGCCGCCGCGCCGGCTGCCGCTCGGCCGCTCGGCCACCCAGGAAGCGCTCGCGAGCCGCCTCGGCCGGCGCGGTCTCACCGGCATCTTCGGCCCGAACGCCGTGACGGGCGCGGCGTGAACGCGACACTGGCCGACCTGGCCGAGCTGCGGGTCGCGGTCCGTGACTGGTGCCGGGCGCACGTCCCGGCCGACTGGCGCGGGGCACAGACCGGCGTCGGCGACGACGAGTTCGTCGCCTTCCAGCAGGCCTGGTTCCAGGAGCTGCGCCGCGCCGGCTACGCCGTGCCGCACTGGCCGGCCGAGTGGGGCGGCGGCATGTCGGCCGCCGAGCAGATGGTGCTCTACCAGGAGCTCGCCGCCGCGGACGCGCCCCGGCTGGTGCTCGCGTTCGTCTCGATCCACCACGCGGCGGCGACGCTGCTGACCGCCGGCACCGACGAGCAGCGCCGCCGGCACCTGCCGGGGATCCTCGACGGCGAGATCTGGGTCCAGGGCTTCTCCGAGCCGGAGGCGGGCTCGGACCTGGCGAGCCTGCGCACCACCGCCCGCCGGGACAGGCGCTCGGATGGGGACGTGTTCGTCGTCAACGGCCAGAAGCTGTGGGCGAGCGGCGCGGCGCACGCGGACTGGTGCCTGCTGCTCGCGCGCTCCGACCCGGCCGCGCCGAAGCGGCGCGGCATCTCCTACCTCCTGATGGACATGCGCTCGCCGGGCCTGGACGTGCGGCCGATCCGCAACGCGCTGGGGGATTCGCACTTCTGCGAGATCTTCCTGAACGACGTCGAGATCCCGGCGGAGAACCTCGTCGGGCCGGAGAACTCCGGCTGGCAGGTGGCGCAGGCGACGCTGTCCGCCGAGCGCGGGATGACCATGCTGGAACTCGCCGAGCGGCTCGGCAACGTCGGTCTGCGCTCGCTCGTCGACACCTGCAGGCGGCCGGACACGGCCGGGCACCGGCCGATCGACGACACGCTGGTGGCGGACCGGCTCGCCGCGTTCGACACCGAGATCGCCGGGCTGCGGGCGCTGTGCCGCGACCTGGTCGAGCGCCACGACGCCGGCACCGTCGGCCCGGCCGACGCCTCGGTCGTGAAGGTCTACTACAGCGAGCTGCTGCAGCGGATGACCGGCTTCGGCGCCCAGATCGCGGGACTCGGCGCCCTGACCGAGCTCGCCAAGCCCGCGTCCAGTGGCTGGGAGTCGGGCAGGTGGCTGCTCGACTTCATCGGCTCGTGGGAGTGGACGATCCCCGGCGGCACGAACGAGATCCAGCGCACGATCATCGGGGAACGGGGCCTCGGCCTGCCCAGGGAGCCGTGACTGCATGAACGCTCATTCATCCGAGCTGACCAGCGTCGCGCCGACGGCCGCGCCAGGAGCAGACGCCGGAGCTGACGAGGAACTGCGGGCCGAGCTGCGGGCGGTCGCCCGCGACCTGCTCGCGGCCGCCGGTGGCAAGGACGGCGGGGACGGCGCCGAGGTCGACTGGGCGCTGCTCGCCGAGGCCGGCTGGCTCGGGCTGGAGGTGCCGGACGAGCTGGACGGCGCCGGCGTCACCGTCGCCGAGACCGCCGTCGTCTGCCAGGAGCTGGGCCGCGCCGCCGCGCGGGCACCGTACCTGGGGACGGCCGTGCTGGGCGTGGGTGCGCTGCTGGCGCTGGAACCGGCCGACGGTCGTGACGACCTGCTGCGAGCGCTCGCCGGCGACGCGCCGCGGCTCGCGGTCGCGCTTCCCACCGGCGACGCGCCGCTCGGCCCGGCCGGTCTGCCGGCCGCGGTCCCGTTCCGGCTGGCGGGGGCGGGTGGCGCCCGGCGGCTCACCGGGCGCGCGCAGTTCGTGCCCGACGCCGCCGAGGCCGAGACGCTCCTGCTGCTGGCGCTGGACGAGGGCGACGAACCCGTCGTCGTGCGCGTCGCGCCCGGCCAGCGGGGAGTGCGGGTCACGGCCACGCCGGTGCTCGACGTCAGCCGGAGCCTGAGCGAGGTGGCCGCGACGGACGCGCCGGTCGAGGCGGGGTCGGTGTGGCGGTTCGGCGGCGATGGACGGGCCGGCGGGCGGCTGCTGCTCGCGCGGGGCGCGCTCGCCGTCGCGTGCGACAGCCTGGGCGCCGCCGAGGCGATGCTCGCGGCCACCGTCGAGTACGCGAGCGTGCGCCACCAGTTCGGCCGGCCGATCGGCTCGTTCCAGGCGGTCAAGCACGGCTGTGCCGACATGCTGGTGTCGGTCTCCGTCGGCCGCGGGCTGGTCGTCGAGGGCACGCGCGCGCTGGCCGCGGCGAGCGCCGCCCAGGTCGCCGGCGGTGCCGGCGGTGCCGGGGGCGTCGATGAGGCCGCCGTGAGCGCCGCCGAGGTCGCGGTGTCGCGCGCCAAGTCATACATGTGCGCGGCGGCCGTCGACGTCGCGGGCAAGGCGATGCAGCTGCACGGCGGCATCGGCTACACCTGGGAGAGCGGCGTGCACCGGTACCTCAAGCGCGCCGCTCTGTCTCGCGCCCTGTTCGGCTCGCCCGCCGCCCACCGGGCCCGCCTCGCCCGCCGTCTCGACGCCGACGCGGCGGGTAGGGCTTGATGACTCGCCGTGCCACCGGGTGGCGCCCGCGTCGGGACGCCGCCCGTCGGGGCGACGCCCCGACGGGCGGCAGGTCGCGGCCAGGTCCTTCGATCTGGATCTGGCGTCCGCGCCTCCGGCTGGCTAGGATGTGAGCGTTCGCTCTCTTAGAGGGCAGATCCATCCGTAGGCCCGAACCCTGCAGCCCACGGCTCCATACGCCCGCAACTCCGCAAGCCCGTAACAACTCCGCAAGCCCGTAACTCTGTCCGACCTATCGCCCAGCCGAAGGCGTCCCCGCGATGCCGGCCGGGCGGACCGCCCGCTGGAGGCCCTGTGTCGTTCAACTGGTTCGTCTCGGTCGACGACCACCTCATCGAGCCGGCTCGGCTGTGGCAGGAGCGGCTGCCCCAGCGCTGGCGGGACACCGGGCCCCGCATCGTCCGGGACGGCGCGTCGGAGTTCTGGGTCTACGAGGACCGCCAGATCGTCACCACGGGCCTGAACGCCGTCGCCGGCAAGTCGCGCGAGGAGTTCTCGCCCGAGCCGATCACCTACGAGGACATGCGCCTCGGCTGCTACGACCCGGCCGCCCGCGTCGCGGACATGGACCAGGGGCACGTGCTCTCGTCGATCCTGTTCCCGAGCTTCCCGCGTTACTGCGGGCAGGTGTTCCACGAGGCGAAGGACAAGGAGCTCGGCCTGCTCTGCGTCCAGGCCTGGAACGACTTCATCCTGGAGGAGTTCGCCGGTGACTTCCCCGGCCGCTTCATCCCGATGATGATCATTCCGCTGTGGGACCCGGCCGCGGCCGCGGCCGAGATCGAGCGGACGGCGGCGCGCGGCGGCAAGTCGATCGCGTTCTCGGAGAACCCGACGAAGCTCGGCCTGCCGTCGATCCACACCGACTACTGGGACCCGGTGTTCCAGGCCTGCAACGACACGAACTACGTCATCTCGATGCACGTCGGGTCGTCGTCCAACCTGATCCGCACCTCGGCGGACATGCCGACGCTCGCGTTCATGGCCTACTCGGCGGCGGCGAACCAGGCGGGCACGCTGCTCGACTGGCTGTTCAGCGGCATCTTCCCGAAGTTCCCGAACCTGAAGATCGCCCTTTCCGAGGGCTCGATCGGCTGGATTCCGTACTTCCTGGAGCGCGCCGAGCAGGTCATCGACAAGCAGCGTTTCTGGGCGTCGCGCTTCGACATCGACATGAATGCCTCCCACGAGCGCGGCGAGGCGAAGGGCGCGGCGTCCTTCGACCTGGACACCGACATCCGCAAGCTGTTCCACGACCACGTCTTCGGCACGTTCATCGAGGACCAGGCCGGCATCCGGCTGCTGGACATCATCGGCGAGGACAACGTGATGCTCGAGTGCGACTACCCGCACTCGGACTCCACCTGGCCGGACACCATCTCGATGGCCAACAAGTGGCTCGGCCACCTGTCCGAGGACGTCCAGCACAAGATCACCGTCGGGAACGCGGCTCGCGTCTACAACTTCACCCCGGCCGAACCGGCGGCAATCTCCTAACGCCCACCCGGTCGACAGCTTTGGCCGGCCGGCCGGTCGGTACCCCGGCCGGCCGGCTCGGCCCTTTCCACCACTCACCCGGCGCCGGACCCGCGCCCTCGGACCCGCGCCCCCGGGCCGGGTTCCCGCTGGCACCCGCGTCCGTCCAGTCGGCCCATTCGCCGGCCGCCGGCCGCCGGTTTCACCACGAGGTGACCGCGCCCGTGCGAACCCTTTTCAAAATCTCAGACCGCCATTCCAGGCGTTCTTTTCGCGTTCAACGATACGGAGAAATGAAAATGTCAGTAGTTCGGCCGAGCGCGGCTGGAAGACCCCGGATTCGCTTACCCCGCAAGCAGCTGGTCGCGGCGCTCTTAGGCGTGACGCTCGCCGTCGCGGCCTGCGGCAGCTCGTCGGACTCGGACAAGTCCGACGGCGCCGGGGCCACCGCCACCGCGCCCAAGCCGACCGGTGCCCCGATCAAGCTGGGGCTCATGACCGGCATCCAGACCGACGCGGTGTCCCAGCCGTGGGTCGCGCAGGCCGCGAAGATCGCGGCGGCGGCGGTCAACGCGAACGGCGGGATCCTGGGCCGGCCGGTCGAGATCGACGTCTGCGACGACCACAACACGCCTCAGGGTGCCTCGGTGTGCGCCCAGAAGCTGCTGGTCGAGGACAAGGTCCTCATGATGTCCGGTGACGACGGCACGATGGAGCCGAGCCTGCTCCCGACGCTGGACACGGCCAACACGATCTCCTGGGCGAGCCTCGGCGCCGCGTCGCCGTCCCTGCAGAACCCGCGCGTCTACATCCTGGAGCCGGTTCTCGTCGGCTACCGGATCCTCCCGCAGATGCTGCCGGCGAGCAGCAAGCACGTCGCCTACATCTCGGCGGACTCGGCCATCGCGCAGTCGTCGGCGAAGGTCTCGGCCAGCTACTACCCGCCGTCGGTCACGGTCGACCAGGTCAAGTTGGGCCTGACGGCCACCGACTTCCAGCCGACCTGCCTGCAGATCAAGCAGAGCGGCGCGGACACCGCGGTCGCCGCGATCAACCCGCGTCAACTCGCCCCGCTGATCCAGACCTGCAACCAGATCGGCCTGACCAAGCTGATGTGGGCGCTGCCGAGCATCGTGCTCACGCCGCAGGTCGTCGAGACCGTCACGAATCTCAAGCAGCCGAACCTGGTGGTGCTCGCCTTCGGTGAGGGTGCCATCGGCGCGTTCAACGACGACGTCGCCAAGTACGCGAAGCAGGTCGGCGGGATCACCAACACCATCGGTGACTCGGCGATCAACGCCTGGCTCAGCGTCAAGCTGCTCGCGGACATCATTCCCAAGGTCGGCGTCGTCGACGCGGTGAAGATCCGGGAGTACCTGGACAAGCAGACCGCGCTCGACACGCAGGGCGCGACCGCGCCGATCGACTTCACCTCCGCGGGCGTTCAGGGCATCCCGCGGGTGAAGAACCAGTCGGCGTCGCAGGGCGAAATCAAGGACGGCAAGCTCGTCGTCACCGTCGAGAAGCCGTTCATTGTGGGTAAGCCGCAGCAGTAGCCGCGCGCTCCGGCACGACGCGCCGGGCCGTGCCGCCGGGACATCGTGTCCGGCGGCGCGGCCCGGCACCGCCGTACGGCGGGCCCGGTCCGGGCCGGGCGGCGCGCGGACGGGGCGAACCGAACAGGAAGGACTGGCGGTGGACAGGGAAGCGCTCGAACACAGCCTCGCGCGTCGGTTGCTCGACCACATCGACAACCGCACGACGGACATGGCCGACGACGTCATGGAACTGCCGACCGACATCTACTCGGCGCAGCGGCAGGCCGAGGAGATCGAGGCGCTGTTCCTCGACCAGCCTCTCGTCCTCTGCCTGTCGGGCGCGCTACCAGAACCGGAGACCTACCGGACGGTCGACCTGCTCGGGACCCCCGTGCTGCTGACCAGGGACGGCGACGGCCAGGTGCACGCCTTCCTCAACGCCTGCCGCCATCGCGGTGTGCGGCTCGTCGACGGGGCGGGGGAGGCCATCCGGCTGACCTGCCCGTTCCACGCCTGGACCTATGGCCTCGACGGGAAGCTCGGCCGCATGCCGGTGCCCGACGGCTTCACCGGGCTGGACAAGAGCCGCAAGGGTCTGGTCCCACTCGAGGTCACCGAGGGCTACGGGCTCATCGTCGGCCGGCTGCGGCCCGGCCCACCGGTCGACATCGACGAGTATCTGGGCCCGGAGCTGGCCGGCGAGCTGGCGCTGCTCGACTTCGCCGACTGGCAACCTCACAGCGAGCCGCACGTGCACAAGGTGGGCGGCAACTGGAAGGTCACCCTGGACACCTTCCGGGAGAACTACCACTTCAACTACCTGCACAAGACCACGCTCGCCACCTACGCCGTCGGCGGCGTGCTGACGTTCGACCCGTTCGGCCGGCACCTGCGCAACAGCTCCGCGCTGAAGTCGATCGTCGAGCTGCGCGAGCGCCCCGAGGCCGACTGGGGCGACGTCGGCGGGCACTTCAGCTACCAGT
Organism: Pseudofrankia sp. EUN1h; assembly: GCF_001854645.1. NCBI lineage: Bacteria > Bacillati > Actinomycetota > Actinomycetes > Frankiales > Frankiaceae > Pseudofrankia > Pseudofrankia sp. EUN1h. The sequence goes on from NZ_MBLN01000041.1 coordinate 107,553, forward strand.
ACGCGCTGTTCCCGAACGTCAGCCTCACCTTCGACGCGCGGCACGTCGAGCTGTGGCAGATCCTCCCGGTCGACGAAAGCAGCTCCGAGGTCGTGCACACCTCCTACCTGCGTCCCGGCCTGACGGACGAGGAACGGTCGAAGGCGGTCGACATGGCGCCGTGGATCTGCGAGACCGTCGTCGACGGCGAGGACTTCTGGGTGGCCGGCCGCACCGAGCCGGGCGTGCGCCTCGGCATGATCGACACGGTCGTGTTCGGCCGCAACGAGCCGGCCCCGCAGCACCTGCACCGCGGGTTCGAGGCCGCGCTCGGGGCCCACCGCGCCCGCCACGCCGCCGGGGCGGGGTCGGCGTGAGCGGGACCTCCTCCGTCGGGTCCACCGACTCCGCCGGCGCTCCGTCGCCGACCGCTCCTTCACCGGCTGCTCCGTTGCTGACTGACGAGCCCGAGCCCGACCGCGTCGACGTGTCGGCGGCGGACGCCGCCACGGTGGTGACCGAGATGGCGCGCCGATTCCAGTCCGGTGACGTCGAGGGCGCGTTCGCGCTGATGTACCCGGAGATCCGGGTCCAGCAGCCGGACTCGCTGCCGCATGGCGGCTGGCACGAGGGCCAGGCCGGCATGGCGGCGATGAACGTCGAGGCCGGCCGCCACTGGGACCGTGCCATCACCAACCCGCTGGTCTTCGGCGACGCGACCCGCGCCGTCCAGCTCACCACCCAGACCTGGACCGCGAAGGCCACCGGCCGCTCGGCGACGGTCGACGTCATCGAGGTCTTCACCGTCGCCGGCGGCACCATCCGCGAGATCCGCGTCTTCCAGCAGGACACACATCTCCTGCTCGCCCTGCTCGCGGAGGACTAGGACCGGGCCCATGATCACCACGGACGTGTCGTCGCGGTCGTGATTCGACCGAATGCACGACGACGCCAACACGTCCGTGGTGATCAACCGGTCGTTCATCGCTTCCAGAAGGCCTGGCGTGACCTGCGCGTGGGGGCGTCCGGCGAGGAGCGGTCGTCGGTGAGCTGGTCGGCGCGTCCGTCGCGGATGGCCTCCAGGGTCGCGCGGGCGTGCTCCCAGAGCCGGGCCGCGTCCGACGGGTCCGGGGACGCGGCGGTGAGCTGGTTGGCGAGCCTCTCCAGCGCCGCGCACGCCGCCTCGTGCTGACCGGCTCGTCGCCACCCGGGCAGCGCCGCGCGGATGCGGCCGGCGAGCGCGGCCAGGTCGGCCGCCCCGCGGCGCGGCGAGGGCCCGTCGCCCGTGGACAGCACCGCCAGCTCGGCGGCGACGAACGCCCAGAGCGTGCCGGCACCCGGGTCGGCACCGGCGTCGGACGGTCCGGAACCGGTGGTCAGCTTGGCCTTTTGCCGGCCACGGCCGGTCCCTCGCCCGGGCCGCGGGCCGGGCCGCGGGCCGGGCCGAGGGGCGGCAGGTGAGCTCAGAGGGCCGCTGGCGAGGAAGTCAGGCACGTCGAAGTCATCCGAGCCCGCCGGGGTGTCCCGCCGCGCTCGGATGGGCGCGGGCCCGGCAGGCGCGGGAGGAACGACCGACGGAGGCATCGGCTGGTACATCGGGGGCGGTGGTCCGGCGGGCGCGGCGAAACTGGCGGCGACGGCGCTGCCGGCGAACAGCGGGACGCCGGCCGGCGTCCCGCCGGCGACCGGCGACTCGTAGGACCAGCCGCTGGGGAGGTCGACGGGCTGCGTCACCCGGCGGACCGTGCCGCCCTCGTTGACGACGCGCTGGTCGACGGCGACGAACGCGGTGAAGCGGGACAGCACCCGGTAGCGCAGCGACGTCTCGACGATGCGCTTCTCCAGCGCCTCATGGCCGCGCCGCTCGGCCTGGTCGGCCGCGTACCGGTCCTCCAGGTCGCGGATGCGGGCCCGTGCCCAGAGGGCCGTGAGAGCGGGGTTGCCGCTCGCCGCCGCGGCGGCCGCCGTCTGCCATGGAGAACCCCCGTCGGCGGCCTGCCCGGCGACGGTGACGGTCCCCACCGGCGGGCCGGTGAACCGGCCGGTGATGACGACGGGAGCACCGGTGAACAGGTCGGGCAGCGGCGCCGGGCTCAGCGAGTCGGCGTCGACGGCCAGGTCCGCCGGCCCCGCCGGGAGCAGCCGCAGGCCGGTGACCACGGGCGCGTCGATGCGGCGATGGATGTGGCGCATCGCGTCGTCCAGCCGGTCCTCGGACTCGACCAGCTCGCAGCGGCCGGCCGGGCCGGACAGCCGGCGCAGGAACGCCTCGTTCACCGCCCGGTCGATGCCGACGGTGTGGACCCGCACCCCGGTGAGGCCGGTGGCGAGCTCGCGCAGCAGCTGGTCCTCGTTGCCGACCTGGCCGTCGGTGACCAGCACGACGACCCGGTCGCGCTCGGGCGTCTCGGACCGCGGGCGGAGCAGGGCGGCGGCCTGCCGCAGCGGCTCCAGCATCTCCGTCCCGCCGCGGGCCTCCAGGGTGGCCAGGAACTCCACGGCCCGGAACCGGGCGCGGTCGCTGGCAGGCGCGAGCCCTGAGGGCAGGGCCGGCGGGGTGTCGACCCGGTTGTCGAAGGCCAGCACCGCGAAACGGTCACCGCCACGCAGGGTGTCGACGATCCGGCCGGCGGCCCGCCGCGCCGCGACCATCTTCCAGCCGCCCATCGAGCCGGACCGGTCGAGCACGATCACCACGTCCCGGTCCCGGGCCCGCGTCGTACCGGCCGGCGGCAGGATCGTGAGCGCGAACGTCCCGCCGCCCGCCGCGCCGCCCGCGCCGACAGTGGCTGTCTCGCCGTCCGCGGTCGTGGCGCCGTCCGCCGCAGGCTCGTCGGGCAGTACCGACAGCGAGGTGCTGACTGCCTCGTCCGCGTCGAACGTCAGGCGCAGCAGGAAGTCGCGGTCGGCTCGATCGCCCGGCTCCAGCCGGACGCGCAGGCCGTCCGTGCGTCGTTCGGTGATGACCGTGTGCAGGCTCGCGTCGACGGAGGCCAGCGGCAGGCCGGCCGGGTCGATGTCGACGGCCACCGAGAGGCGCTCCGGGTTCGGGAAGCCCGGCAGCAGCACCGGCGGGCTGATCCGGGACGCGTCCGRCACGGCGTCGGTGTCGGCCGTGACCCCGTCGCCGACCTGCTCGCCCGCGAGCGGGGCACCGGGGATGTAGCGGGGCGCGACGACGAGCGGGAAGCGGAAGGTCGCGGCGCCGTCCTCGTAGGACAGCTCTCCGGCCAGYGTCAGGCGGACGGTGACCCGCTCGCCGGGCAGGATGTTGCCGACCCGCATGGTGAAGACGCCGGGGCGCTCCTCTTCGGCGATCGACGCGCGCCTGCCCTGGGTGATGGCCGTGTCGTAGTCCGCCCGCGCCTGGCCACGTTCCTTGAGCTCGGCCTCGACGACCCGGCCGTCCGCCTCCATCCGTAGCGCGGTGACCGCGGCCCGCGGCGGCAGCGGGAAGATGTAGGTGGCCTCGAGTGGCTCGTCGTACGGGTTGTGAAAGCCCTGGCTGAGCGTGATGGTCGACGCGAGGCCGGTGACTGCGGCCTGGACGTCGATCGCGTCGAGTGGCAGGTTGCCGCGCCCGGTCCGCAGGCAGCCGAGGCCGTCCTCCTCGTTCCGTCGAGGCGCGTCCGCCTGGGCCGGCGGTTCCGGCTCGACCAGGTCGACCATGCCGACGGTGCTGATCCGTTCGAGGTCGGTGCTCACCGTTCCCCTTCCTCCGCCGCCTGTCCGCGACCACTCGACCCGACGAGCGGCGTTCCCGGCGTGCCCTGTCATCTTGACAGTGTCACGATGACACTGTCAAGATGGCCACATGAGGTCGCGCAGGGATGTCGAGCAGGGATCATGACTGTGGACCCTGACGTCGAGGCYGCGGGGGAGTACGCGGACGCCGGTCCGTGGACCCTCGGGGAGCTCCCCAGCCGGGTGGCGGCGCTGCTCGCCGGCAACTACGAGGGCCAGAGCAGTGGCCGCGTCGGCGAGCTGCCGACCGAGCGGACCGTCCGCTGGTACGCCACGATCGGCCTGGTCGACCGGCCGGTCGCCACTCGTGGCCGCGTCGCCCTCTACGGCCCTCGGCACGTGCTCCAACTCGCCGCGATCAAGAAGCTTCAGTCCGAGGGGCGGTCGCTCGCAGAGATCCAGCAGCGACTGCTCGGCGCGTCCGACCCTCAGCTCACGGAGCTGGTCGGAGCGCCGCGTCCCGTCCGCGCGTCCATGGCCGTCCCGCCCGCGGCGGCGCCCGCCGAGTTCTGGAAGCGCGGCGCGCCGAGGCGCCCGGCGGCGCGGCCGCCCACGTCGGTCGCCGCGTCAGCGTCAGCGCCCGGTCCCGCGCCCGGACCCGGACCCGGACCCGCGGGCGCGGGCGCGGCGACCGCCGTGCCAGCCATCCGGCTGGGTGACACTGTCACGCTCGTCCTGGGTGCCGCCGCCCGGACGCCGGACGCCGACGAGCTCGACGCCATCGCGGCGGCCGCGGTTCCCCTGCTCGATCTGCTCGTCCGCCTCGGCCTGGCTCCCGGTTACGGTTTCGGTGACCTGCGGCCAGAGGATGGAGACGGCCATGGAAGTCGCACCTGGGCGCGATGACTCACAGGAGACCCTCTGGAATGGCGCCGCCGCGCGTGGCTGGACGGTGGTGCAGGACCTGATCGACGAGATGTACCGGCCGTTCGAGGACCTGCTCGCGGAGGCGGTGGTTCCCGGCTCCAGCGTGCTCGATGTCGGCTGCGGTACGGGCGCGACGACCCTCGCCGCCGCGCGGCGGGCGGGCCCGGCGGGACGTTGCGTGGGCGTCGACGTCTCGGAGCCGATGATCGCGGCCGCCCGGGCGCGGATCGAACGGGCGGGTGTGTCGGCCGGCTTCGTCCGCGCCGACGCCGCCACGCACGCTTTCGAACCGGCCGGCTTCGAGCTGCTCGTCTCCCGCTTCGGCGTCATGTTCTTCGACGACTTCCCCCGAGCCTTCGCGAACCTGCGGCGGGCCGGGACGGACACCGCAACGATCCGGTTCATCACCTGGCGGAGCCCCGGCGAGAATCCGTTCCAGACGACGGCCGAGCGGGCCGCGGCGCCGCTCCTGCCACACCTGGCGCCCCGCGACCCGGACGCGCCCGGCCAGTTCGCCCTCGCGCGGGAGGACCGGGTCCGCGATTTCCTCGACGAGGGCGGCTGGACCGGCATCGACATCCAGCCGATCGACGTGGAGGTCGCGCTGCCGGAAACGGAGCTGGTTCGCTACCTCACCCTGCTCGGTCCCGTCGGCCGGGCGCTTCAGGGGGTCGACGAGCGGACCCGCGCCCAGGTCGTCGAGACTGTCCGCCCCGCCTTCGACCCCTACCAGCGGGGCACGGAGATCCGGTACACCGCGGCGTGCTGGCTGGTCGTCGCCCACGCACAGGCGGGGCAGCCGTAGCGCCGTGGCACGGAGGAGCACGGCCAACAGGACGCACCAGACGAGAGCGGAGCCGGTTCCCCCGGGGACCGAGCCGGCCGTCAGCCGGTTCAGGGCGAGGGACGGGCCTCCGGCCGACCAGCGTGGGTCGTCGATGCCGAACACCGCCGCCACGCTGCCCAGCGTCACGGTCAGGACGGCGAGGACGAACCGCGCGATGTTCTGTCCGAAAATGATCGCGGAGTCGGGCGCGAGCAGGGCCAGTGGATTCATCGTGGCGTCATTCCAAGCTGGGAGCGGCGGCGATACGTGGGCGAGGTGGTGCGACGAGGTAGGCGCGAGTCCCTGCTGGGCGGCGGCGGTGTTTCCGTCATTTCTCGTCGACCTCCGCGCTCGTTTCGGGCGGGCTATCTCAGGACGACCGCGAGCGTCGCCGCGATGATGACGATGCTCTGGGAGCTGTGGACGGCGATGCCGATGAGGGCGCTGCGGTAGCGTTTCGCCGGGTAGGAGAGAGCGAACGTGTCGAACAGCGCGCTGGAGATGGCCCACGGCATGTGCAGGTGGTAGGTGGCGAACAGGACGCCGTTCGCGACCCAGTCACGCCGGCCGAAGACGCCGTTCATGCGGGGCAGCAGCAGACCTCGGAACAACAGCTCCTCACCCARCACCGTGTTGAAGACGGCGAGCGCCACGACCAGGGCGAACCAGCTCCATGATCCGGAGAAGAGCTGCTGGCCGGCGGGCGAGTCGAGGAACGTCCCCATGTCGCGATTCGCCGGATACGGCGCCATGGGCAGGAACTCCTCGGCCGCGAAGAGCAGCAGGCATGGAACGAGCACGAGCCAGAGCCGCCCGCCGCGACGTTCCGTGCGCGTGCCGCGCGGGGCACGCAGCCACAACACGTCCCGCACGCGGGACCACCGCAGGGACCGCTGCTCCCTGGCGACCAGGATGACGACGAGCAGGAACTGCCAGACCAGGCCCATCGTCATGCAGAGCAGGAGGGCGCGGGCCAGCGGCGCGGGCCCATCGAGCCGGTGCGCGAGCCAGGGAGTGGCCACCCAGGACAGAAATGCCATCGGCAACGCGGCCGCCGCCCAGACCGCGCCGATCTGGCGAAGCGAATACTGCGGCGGCTGGCCACGTTCCGCGGCGTTTTCGTCGGTGGTACGCGCAGTCAATCTTTCTCCGGCCGCGCTCGATGTCATGGCGGTCATCGCCGATCCTTTCGGTCGTCTGGTCGTGATGCCGAATACGACGTTATGGACGCGACAAGGCGATGTCATCGAGCCAAGGGAACATTGACGTTCCTACCCCAGGGGGAGCCGCCTCTTACTTTGGTCGGAGGCGAGGAGCCCTAAAGGGCGCTATGTTCGACGCGTGAAGCGCCTGTGGTCGTTCGCGCGGTGGTTCGTCCGTAGCCACGGTCTGGACCTGCTCATCGTGGTCGCCGCGGTTGAGGGCGCTCTCGACGCCGCCTGGTGGCGGGACCCCGCCGACGAGCAGGCGTCCCGCTGGTTCGCCGTGCCCGCGACGGTCCTCGTCGTGATACCGCTGCTCGGCCGTCATGTCCGGAGCGGTTGGCCAGGTCGCGGCGACTCGGGCCGGGCTGGTTCGGCGGTGATCGATTCGGGTAGTCCAGAGGTGGCCGGCTCTGGCGGCGCGAGCGGCTGGCGGTTCGCGGCGCCAGTGCTGGTCTTCCTGCTGGCGGGCGCGTTCTCGTTCGTCGACGGGTCCCTCGTCACCGCCAGCGCGGGCGTGTTCGCGGCGGGAATGGTCGCGTCCCTGCTGCTGGGGCAGCTCGCGGACAGCCGGCAGGCCGGCATCGGTCTCGCCGTCGTCCTCGCCGGCACGGAGATCATCGTCTCCAACGACCCAGCCCATGACACCGACAACTTCGTCTTCACGCCCGCGCTGTTCGCGATCGCCTGGCTCGCCGGCTTCGCGCTGCGCGAGCGCACCGCGCAGGCGGCCGCGGCCGAGGAACGAGCCCTGCTGGCCGAACGTGAGCGCGCCGCCGGGGCTCGGGTCGCCGTGGCGGAGGAACGTGCCCGGATCGCGCGCGAGCTGCACGACGTCGTCGCCCACGCGGTCAGCGTGATCGTGCTGCAGTCCGGTGCCGTCCGCCACGGCCTGCCCGACGCGTTCCAGGAGGAGAAGGAAGCGCTGCGCGGTGTGGAACGGACCGGCCGGACGGCGCTGGGCGACATGCGTCGCCTGCTCGGCGCGTTGCGCCGCGACGACGAGCACCCCGACCTTTCGCCCCAGCCGGGGCTTGGCAACCTGGAGCTCCTGACGGCCGACTTCCGCCACGCGGGCCTGCCGGTGCGGCTACGGGTCGAGGGCGAGCGCGGCGAGCTGCCACCGGCGCTCGATCTCTCCGCCTACCGGATCATCCAGGAAGGGCTCACGAACGCCCTCAAGCACGCGCGCGCCARCCATGCCGAGGTCCTGATCCGCTTCGAGCCGGGCCAGCTGTCGATCGACGTCAGCGACGACGGGCACGGCGGATCGCCGGGCGACAGCATCGGCTATGGCCTGGTCGGCATCCGGGAGCGGGTGAAGATCTACGGCGGCGAGATGACCGCGGGTCCGGCTCCCGGCGGGGGCTTCCTGCTGCGGACGCGCCTGCCGCTCCCGCCGGGCACCGGTTCCGGCGTGGCCGGCCGCGCCGACTTCGCCGGCCGCGCCGACTTCGCAGATCTCGCAGATCTCGCCGATCTCAACGGTTCCGCTGGCGGTGGGCGATGACCATCCGAGTACTCGTAGCCGACGACCAGTCCATGATCCGCGCGGGCTTTCGCATGCTGCTCGCCCGCGAGCCGGACATCGAGGTCGTCGCCGAGGCGAGCAACGGCCGGGAGGCGGTGCGGCTGGCGGCCCGCTGTGACCCGACGGTCATCCTGATGGACATCCGGATGCCCGAGCTCGACGGCCTGCACGCCACCCAGCAGATCCTCGCGGCGAACGGGTCAGCGCGCGTCCTGATTCTCACGACGTTCGACCTCGACGAGTACGTCTACGAGGCGCTCCGCTCCGGGGCCAGCGGCTTCGTCCTCAAGGACGACCCACCGGAGCAACTCATCGCCGCGATCCGCACCGTGGCGACCGGCGACGCGCTGCTGTCGCCGACCGTCACGAGACGGGTGATCAGCCAGTTCGTCCGCATCCCTCGCCCCACGCCCCCGCCGGAGCTGACCGACCTGACGTCGCGCGAACGGGACGTCTTCCGCCTGATCGCCCTCGGTCGGTCCAACGCGGAGATCGGCCGGGAGCTCTTCATCGGCGAGGGAACCGTCAAGACGCACGTCACCCACGTCCTGCAGAAGCTGAACCTGCGAGACCGCGTCCAGGTGGTCGTCCTGGCCTACCAGACCGGCCTGGTCACCCCGGGCGCCGACCGCCCCGTCAGCCGCGAGTAGGCCCCCAGACCACTGCCACAGCCAGCGCGACGGCTCAGCCGCCCCCGCCGATGGCGAAGGAACGCAGAGCCAGGTCCGGGGCGCTCTTCCTCGCGTTCTCGGGAGGCTCGCCGCAGACGAGGACCGGGAGGTCGCGGGCGACCTCGACCGTCGCGGTCGCGCGCCCAGGACCGGACGGGCCGTCCCAGGCCAGGTCGACGGTGGCCGAGCGGCCGTCGGGCGCCGGGTCGGTGCTCGCCGAGGTGAGCCGGTGGTCCAGCCAGGCCCAGCCGAAGCGTTCGAAGAGCTCGCGTTCGGCCACCTGGCCCCACATCCCGAGGGCGGTGGTGCCGCGATAGTGGCCGCTCAGCGGCGGCCTGCCGGCCCGGCGGACGATCGTGTCGAGCACGTCGGCGTCGAGAAATCCCCACGCCAGCCCGTCGGGCAGGGTGAAGCCGGTGGGGGCGAAGCGGTGGCCGCCGGTGTGGCTGCAGCGGCGGACGCGCACGTCCGGCCACGCGCCGGTCTCCTCCAGGGCGAGCCGAGTGCCGAGCCGGCCGCAGCAGGTGTCCCGCGTGCCGTGCCCGCAGATCAGCACCTCCGGCGGCGCGGGCCGGCCCCGCCCGTCCGGTGCCTCGACGAGCCGGGCGATCTGGTCGACGACGTCCCCGGCAGGGACTACGTGGTCGGTGCCGGTGAAGCCGCCCGTCGGGGAACGTCGCCAGATCGTCACACCCACCCCGGCGCCCGCGCCCGCCGCGAGCCGCGCGGGCAGGCCGGCCGGCTGCCCGTCGATCGACGGGCGCACGGCGAGCAGCCTGGCCGGTGGCAGTCCCCGCCGGGCCAGCCCGGCGAAGATCGGTAGCTCGCCGATGTCGTGCGGCCACGGCGGCGGCGTCTCGATCAGGACGAACAGGTCGCAGGTGAGCGCCGAGCCGATCGGGTCCGCTCCCTGTGCCTGGGTCCAGGGAGCGCACCGGTAGGACTGGCCGGAGTCGGGGGGCGTCGCCTGTGGTGAGGAGTCGACGGTCACGGCGGTCACCTTCCGTTCAGCCGATCCCGGCCCGGACGGCGCCGGTCATCTCCCGAAACCTACTTACCCACGGGGTGAGGTAGTCCTCCGCCGCGGCTGTGTCATCCGGCACTGGCAGCTGGAGGCGCACGTCGGTGACCCCGGCCGCGAGCAGTGCCGCGAGACCGTCCATCGTCGCGCCCAGCTCCGGCGTCCCGTCCGGGCCGGGCACGTTCGCGAGCTTGCCGGCGATCCCGAGCTCCAGCGGGTCGCGGCCGTGTGCGGCGACGGCGTCGCGCATCCGGGGGATCGTCTCGACCAGGTCGGCGGCGCGGTCGGACGCCGGCCCCCACGGGATCCAGCCGGCGCCGAACCGGGCGAGGCGGCGCATCGCGCCGGGGTTGACCGTTCCGCTGACCCAGATCGGCACGCCGCCCGGCTGGACCGGCTTCGGGTTGAGATGGATGTTCTCGAAGGACAACTCGGGGGAGTGGTAGCTGGCCCGGGGCTCCCGCCACAGCAGCTGGCAGACCTCGAGGGTGTGGTCGAGCAGCCGGCCGCGCCGGGAGAACTCCAGCCCGGCGGCCTCGTACTCCTCGCGCTGCCAGCCGATGCCGACACCGAGGTCGAGCCGGCCGCCGGAGAGCACGTCCAGCGTGGCGGCGCTCTTGGCCAGCACGACCGGCCTGCGCAGCGCGGCGAGCAGGATGCTGTTGGTGAGCCGCACCCGCGACGTCATCCCGGCCAGGAACGACATGGTCGTCATCGGCTCGAGGAAGTGGCCGTCCGGCCCCGTCGGCTGCCCGCCGCCGACGCGGCCGCCGATCTCGGGCCGCGCGTAGTTCTCCATGTGCTCGCCGAAGACGACGTGCTCACCGGAGAGCACCACCCGGTCGATGCCGGCCCGGTCGGCGGCGACTACCCGGCTGAGCAGCGGGCGCCACGAGCCGGGGTCCGCCGGCGCCAGCGCCAGGTAACGGATCGAGAGCTGGGCGGTGCTCATGCGTTTCCGCCCGCGAGCGCCTCCGCGAGCGACGCGGGCAGGCCGATGGAGCGCGGCTCCAGGAAGCTCGCCAGCCCCTCCGGCCCGAGCTCGCGGCCGAGCCCGGACTGCTTGAACCCGCCGAAGGGCACCAGCGGGAACGGCGGGAAGTCGGTGCCCACGTTCACGGCGCCGGTGCGCAGCCGGCGCGCGACGGCGAGCGCCCGCGCCGGGTCGGCGCTCCAGACGCCGCCGGCCAGCCCGTACGGCGAGTCGTTCGCGATCCGGACGGCCTCGTCGGCGTCGTCGAACGGGATGACGCACAGCACCGGGCCGAAGATCTCCTCCCGGGCGACCCGCATCCCGTTGTCGACGTCGCCGAGGATCGTGGGTTCGACGTACCAGCCCTTCGGCGGGTTGGCGGGCCGCCCGCCGCCGGTGACGACCCGCGCGCCGTGCTCCACGGCGTCGCCGATGTAGCCCTCGACGCGGGCCCGCTGCCGCTCGGCGACCAGCGGGCCGATCACCGTCGCCGGGTCGTGCGGGTCGCCGAGCGGGATCGCCGCCGCGGTGGCGCCCGCGGCCTCCAGCGCCTCGGCGTAGCGGGACCGRTGCACGAGGATCCGGGTCTGGGCGGCGCAGACCTGGCCGGAGCGGTTCAGCCCGATGCCGACGACCGTCGGCACGACCGCGGCCACGTCGGCGTCGTCGAGCAGGATGCAGGCGGACTTGCCGCCGAGCTCCAGCGAGACCCGCTTGATCTGCTCGCCGCACAGGCTCATGATCCGCTTGCCGGCGGCGGTGGAGCCGGTGAAGGCGATCTTGTCGGTACCGGGGTGGGTGACCAGGTGCTCGCCCACTTCGCGACCGCCCGGCACGACGTTGACGACCCCCGGCGGTAGGCCCGCGTCCCGCAGCGCCTCGGCGAGCACGAACGTCGACAGCGGTGCCTCCGGCGGAGGCTTGATGACCACCGTGCAGCCGGCGGCCAGCGCCGGCGCCGTCTTCCAGGCGGCCAGGGTGACGGGCGCGTTCCACGGCACGATCGCGCCGACGACGCCGACCGGCTCCTGGGTGACGAGACCCGCGCGCGGGCCGGCCGTCACGATCCGCTCGAAGGGGAACGCCGCCGCCAGGCCCGCGTAGTACTCGAACACCGGCGCCACCAGCCCGGTCTGCGACGCCGGGTTGCTCACCGGGCAGCCGATCTCGTCGACGGTCACGGCGGCGATCTGGCCCGCGCGCTCGGCCAGCAGCTTCGCCGCGCGGGCGAGGACCTCGCCGCGCTGCGCCGGCGTCATCCGCGGCCACGGGCCGTCGTCGAACGCGGCCCGGGCGGCGGCGACCGCCCGGTCGATGTCGCCGCCCGTCGCGAGCGGGACCTCACCCACGACGTCCTCGCTCGACGGCGAGATGACGCCGAACCGGTCCGGGCCGCTCGGCGCGGCCCAGCCGCCATCGATGAAGAACGCGTCCCGGTACATCAGTCGCTGGTCCACGCCTGACCGCATCCCCTCGTCGTCGTCCGTCCACTCGGCAACGCCTGCTCGACGCGGCGGTCAGCCGAGCATGTTGATGCCACCGTCGACGATGATCGTCTGACCGGTGATGTAGCCAGCGCCTTCCGAACAGAGGAAGCCGACGACCGGGGCGAGGTCGGTCGGGTGGCCGATGCGGCGCAGGGCCGCGTTGCCGAGGCCCTTCTCCAGGACCTCGCGGGGCACGACCTTCAGCGTCGCCTCGGTGTCGATGACGCCCGGAGCGATCGCGTTCACGGTGATGCCGAACGGGCCCAGCTCGCGGGCCAGCGTCTTCGTCATCGTGATGACGGCGGCCTTCGACATCGAGTAGTGCAGCGAGCGGGGGACGGTCGCGTAGACCGACGCCGAGCTCTGGTTGACGATGCGGCCGAAGCCCTGCTCCTTCATGCGCGGGATGGCGGCTCGGCACATGTAGAACGTGCCGCTGACGTTGATGTCGATCATCCGCTGCCACATGCCGAGGTCGATCTCCTCGGCGATCGCGAAGTCGCGGTTGGCGTAGAGCGCCGCGTTGTTGACGAGGAAGTCGATCGACGTCCGCTCGGCGACGACCCCGTCGACGGCGGCGCGGCAGGCCTCCGCGTCGGAGATGTCCAGGACGAGCGTGCTGGCCGATAAGCCGGCCGCCGTCAGCTCCTTGGTCATGGTCTCGGCCGCCGGGCCGTCGATGTCGGCGACCACGACGTGGGCGCCGCGGCCGGCGAAGTGCCGCGCGTACTCCGACCCGATGCCGTGCGCGGCGCCGGTGATGACAGCCACGCGTCCCGTGAAGTCAGTCATGGCAACCTCTCTCGCTGCTGGCCAGACAGGATGCAAGGGTACCCTTGCATCGAAACCGCCCGCAAGGGATGATGCGTGCCGGGCGGAACCCTGAGCCGTGCATACGGGGAAAGAAGCAGGGTTGATGAACGCAGGGTTGATGAACAGAGAGCAGGACCTCGAGGCGTTACGCCGGATGCTGCGCATCCGCCGTTTCGAGGAGGCGGCGATGGACATCGTGCGCAAGGGCCAGGGCATCGCCGGCTCGGTGCACATCTGTATCGGCCAGGAGGCCACGGTCGTCGGCTCGTGCCTGGCGCTGCGCGACGACGACTACATGGTCGGCTACCACCGCTCCCACGGCCATCCGATCGCCAAGGGCGCGCCGCTCGGCCCGCTCATGGCCGAGCTGATGGGCAGGCGGACCGGCGTGTGCCACGGCAAGGGCGGCTCGATGCACCTCGCCGACTTCGGCGTCGGCAGCCTCGGCGAGACGGCGATCGTCGGCGCGGGCATCCCGCAGGCCGTCGGCGCCGCCTACAGCGCGCGCGTACGCGGCACCGAGCAGGTGGCGCTGGCGTTCTTCGGCGACGGCGCCGCCAACATCGGGTCGTTCCACGAGGGGCTGAACCTCGCCTCGGTCTGGGGCCTGGGCGTCGTGTTCGTCTGCGAGAACAACCTGTACGCGATGTCGACGGCGCTGGCCGACACGATGGCGAGCGACACCATCGCGGCCCGCGCGGCCGCGTACCGGATGCCGGGTGTCGTCGTCGACGGCCAGGACGTCGCCGCCGTGTTCGACGTGGTGAGCGCCGCCGTCGAGCGCGGGCGCCGCGGGGGCGGGCCGACCCTCGTCGAGGCGCGGACCTACCGCTACCGCGACCACGCCGAGTACGGAAACATGGACCTCTCGCACCGGCCGCCCGACGAGGTCGAACACTGGCGGTCGCGCGACCCTGTCGAGCTGCTCCGTGCCCGGCTGCTCGCCGGCGGCGTCGCCGAGGACCAGCTCGCGGCGCTCGCCCAGGCCGCCGCCGACGAGGTGCGCGCCGCGGTCGCCTTCGCGAAGAGAAGCCCCCAGCCGGCGCCGGCGGAACTGTTCGAGGATCTCTGGGCGACGCCGCTCGACGCCGGGCCGGCCGTGCCCGCCGTGCCGGCGGAGGCCTCGCGATGAGGACGATGAGCTACCGCGAGGCATTGCGTGAGGCGATGCTCGAGGAGATGCGGCGCGACCCGACCGTCGTCGTGTTCTGCGAGGACGGCCGGTTCTGGACGATGCCGACGAACGGGTTCGTCGACGAGTTCGGCCCGGACCGGGTCCCGGTCATGCCGATCTCCGAGGAGGGCTTCACCGGTGCCGCGATCGGCGCCGCGATGACGGGCCTGCGCCCGATCGTCGACTACACGATCGCCAACCTAATGTACGTCGCGTGGGACCAGATCGTGAACCACGCGGCGAAGAACCGGTACCTGTTCGGTGGCCAGGCGAGCGTGCCGATCGTCTTCCGCGCCGCGATGAAGTACGCGAACGCGACCGCGGCCCAGCATTCCGACCGGCCCTACCCGCAGCTCATGAACGTCCCCGGGCTGAAGATCGTCGTCCCGACGACGCCGGCGGACGCGCTCGGGCTGCTGAAGTCGGCCATCCGCGACGACGACCCGGTCGTCTTCTTCGAGCCGCTGCGGCTGTGGGGCGTGAAGGGCGAGGTACCGGACGGGGACCATCTCGTCCCGCTCGGGAAGGCGGCCGTCGCCCGCGAGGGGCGGGACGTCACCGTCGTCGCGATCGGCGACGCCGTGCCCGCCGCGCTGAAGGCCGCGGCCGAGCTCGCGAGCCACGGCGTCGAGCTGGAGGTGATCGACCCGCGCACACTGGTGCCGCTGGACAAGGGGGCGATCCTCGCGTCGGTCGAGAAGACCGGCCGGCTCGTCGTCGCCGACCCGGCGCACAAGACCTGCGGGGCGGCGGCCGAGATCGCGGCGATCGTCGCCGAGGAGGGTTTCTCCTCGCTGCGTGCTCCCATCGCGCGGGTCGTCGCCCCGGACGTCCACCCGCCGTTCAGCCCCGCCCTCGAACGGCTCATGTACCCGACGCCGGAGCGGATCGCCGCCGCCGCGACCGCGCTGCTCGGCTCGCCGAAGGAGCTCGCCGTCCCGTGACCACCGAAAAGCCCGTGACCACCGATCAGCCCGTGACCACCGAGGTGAACCTGCCCCAGTTCGGGATGGGGATGACCGAGGGCACCGTCCTGGCGTGGTTCAAGAACGAGGGCGACCCGGTCGAGGAGGACGAGGAGATCGCCGAGATCGAGGCCGAGAAGACCACCGTCGTCGTGGTCGCCCCGGCGACCGGTGTGCTGTCCCGGATCCTCGTCCAACCCGAGGAGACCGTTCCCGTCTTCACCCCGCTCGCGCTGATCGAAGGTGATGGACCGTGACTGTTCTGGAGGAGTCAGGGCCGACGGCCGAGCCCGGCCGCGGGCGGGTCGCCGGCAAGGTGGCCGTCGTGACCGGCGCGGGCCAGGTGCCGGGGCCCGGCGTCGGCACCGGCAAGGCGACCGCGCTGCTGCTCGCCCGGCACGGCGCGGCCGTCGTGCTCGTCGACAACGCTCCCGACCGCGCCGAGGTGACCCGCAAGGAGATCGAGCAGGCCGGCGGTCGCGCCGTCGTCGTCGCCGGCGACGTCACGGTCGCCGCCGACGGCGAGCGCTTCACCCAGGCCGCGCTCGACGCGTTCGGCCGGCTCGACATCCTGGTGAACAACGTCGGCGTCTCCCGTCCCGGCAGCATCCTGGACACGGCCGAGGACGCCTGGGACGACCTGTTGCGGATCAATCTGAAGTCCGTCTACCAGGTGTCCCGGTTCGCCATCCCGGCGATGGCCGCGAGCGGCGGCGGGTCGATCGTCAACATCTCCTCGATCGGCGCGCTGCGCGCGATCGGGTTCGCCGCCTACTCGGCGGCGAAGGGCGGGATGATCTCGCTGTCCCAGGAGATGGCCGCGGCGCACGGGCCGCTCGGCATCCGGGTGAACGTCGTCGTTCCCGGCTCGGTGCGGACGCCGCGCACCCAGGGCGCCGCCGAGAAGCTCGGCCAGGATCTCACCGAGATCCAGAAGACCGCCGCCTCCGTCCTGCCGCTCGGCGCGGTCACCCATGGCACCGGCTGGGACGTCGCGTACGCGGCGCTGTTCTTCGCCAGCGACGAGTCGAGCTGGATCTCCGGCCAGGTGCTCGCCACCGACGGCGGTGCGAGCGTCACCCTGCCCGCCGTCGCGCTCGCCGGCCTGCGCGCCGGGAGCGGGCGATGACCCCCGAGGAGCTGTTCGCCGAGTGGACGGCGGCCTGGGTCACCCGTGACCCGGTGGAGCGGCTGCGCCGCTTCGAGGCCTGCTGCGCCGACGAGGTGGAGTTCGTCCCGCCGGACGAACGGCCGGTCGTGCGCGGGCGCCGCGCCCTCGCCGACCACGTCACCGACTACACCGCCGCCTGGCCCGACGGCGTGACCGCGACGCTGGCCACGCCCCCCGAGAGCCACCACGACTGGAGCCGGGCGTACGTCCGCTGGGCGTTCCCCACGGCCGTCGCCGTCGGCCTCGACATCATCCGCGTCGAGAACGGACGGATCGCCACCATGCTCGTCTTCGCCGAGGGGGCCCGGTCATGACCGGACAGTCGACCAGTGCCCGGCGCGTCCGGGAGGACCTCGGCCACGTGGTCATCGACGCCGACGCGCACCACGTCGAGATCAGTGTCGCGTTCGCCGACTTCGTGCGCGACAACGGCGGCGGCCAGCTGCTCGACGACCCGGCGGTGAAGGCCCTGGGCCTCGCAGACGGGTCCGGCGAGCGGGTGCCGTCGCTCGCCGAGCGCCGCCGGCTGCACCTGTCGGCCCGCCCGGTGTGGTGGACGCCGAGCGACACCCTGGACTACGCGACCGTCGCCATGCCGTCGCTGTACCACGAGCGGCTCGGCGAGGCCGGGATCGACTTCGCGGTCATCTACCCGTCGCGCGGCATGGTGCTGCTGTCGCTGGAGAACCCCGACACCCGGGTGGGGCTCGCCAGGCTCTACAACGCCTACGTCGCGCAGGCCTACGCGCCCTACCGCGACCGGCTCGCCCCGGTCGCGGTCATCCCGGCGCACACCCCGGACGAGGGGATCGCGGCACTGGAGCACGCGGTGTCGCTCGGGCTGCGGGCGGCGCTGATGCCGTCGTTCGTCTGGCGGCCGATCCCGGCGTTCGCCGACGCGCCACCCGAGTACCGGTCGAGGCTGCAGCGGATCGACAACTTCGGGCTCGACAGCGACCACGACTACGACCCGTTCTGGGCCAAGGCGGTCGAGCTCGGCGTCCCGCTGTCGTGCCATTCGAACGGCTTCAGGTTCACCGGCCACTTCTCGCCGTCGAACTACTCCTACGCCGCCGGGCATTTCGCGGCGGTGGGGGAGGCGACCGCCAAGTCGCTGTTCCTCGGCGGGGTCATGACGAGGTTTCCCGACCTGCGGGTCGCGCTGCTGGAGGGCGGCGTGGCGGGCGGCGTGCGGGTCTACGGCGACCTGGTGTCGCGGTTCGAGAAACGCGGGAAGGCGGGGCTGGGCCGGCTCGACCCGGYCCGGCTCGACCCGGCGGAGCTGGCCCGGCTGGCGACGAGGCACGCCCCGGAGCTCGCCCACTACCGGCCTGAGCAGCTCGTGCCCGGTGTGTCGGCCGTGGACGGCCAGGTCGACGACTTCGCCRCCAGCGGAGTCAGCTCGGCCGAGGAGATCCGGGACGCGTTCGTCCGCGGCTTCTACTGGGGATGCGAGGGCGACGACCCGCTGGTGGGCCTCGCCTACGACAGCCGAGTCAACCCGCTCGGTGCCCAACTGCGGGCGATGATGGGCTCCGACCTCGGGCACTGGGACGTCCCGTCGTTCACCCACCCGCTCCTCGAGGCCTACGAGCTGGTCGAGGACGGCATTCTCACGCCCGCGCAGTTCGAGGAGTTCACCTGCGTGAACGCGGTGCGGTTCTACGGCGGCACGTCGCCGGAGTTCTTCGCGGGCACCGCCGTCGCGGCGGATGCCGAACGCATCCAGGCGGCAAACCGGGCCGCCGGCGAGCCAGGAGCGAGGGAACTGGAGCGGACCGCATGAACGCACACATGCAGCGCGAGTTAGGCCGGCGGACCCTGGACCTCATCGACCGTAGGACGACCGACCTGGCCGAGCACACCATGGAGGAGCCGCTGGACGGCTACCGGTCGCCCKAGCAGTTCGAGCTGGAGCGCCGGATCGTCTTCAACCGCTACCCGATGTTCGTCGGCCTCACCCGCGACCTGCCCGAGCCCGGCTCGTGGCTGACGTTCGACGCGACCAGCACGCCGATGCTGCTCACCCGCGACGCGTCCGGCCGGGTGCGGGCCTTCCTCAACATGTGCCAGCACCGGGGCGTGCGGGTCGTGGAACCGGGGTGCGGTACCGGTGCCCGCCGGTTCACCTGCCCGTTCCACGCGTGGGTCTACGACCTGGAGGGCCGGCTCGTCGGCCTGCCGGGCGCCGAGGGATTCTCCGACATGCGCCGCGAGGACCGCGGGCTGATCGAGCTGCCAGCCGAGGAACGCCACGGCATGATCTTCGCGTCGGCCAACCCCGACGCGCCGTTCACGGTGGACGAGTACCTCGCCGGCCTCGGGGAGCAGTTCGCGTCGTTCGGCTTCGAGACCTGGCACCCGATCGCCGCGACCCATCCGCACCCGGTGGCGACGAACTGGAAGGTCGTCTGGGGCACCCACTGCGAGACCTACCACTTCGCCCACCTGCACCGCGAGACCGCCCGCCCGCTGGTCTACAGCAACACCTCGATCGCGGACTTCTACGGCGAGCACGCCCTGATGACCTCGACGATGCGCACCGTCGACAGGCTGCGCGAGACGCCGGAGGAGGACTGGCGGCCGGTCGACGACGGCCAGATCAACCTCAACTACCGGCTCTTCCCGAACCTGAGCTTCTCGGTGGTCGGCGACCGGCTGGAGATCTTCACGATCTACCCGGGGCAGGGTCTGCACGAGACGGTGGCGCTGCACTACGCCTACCGCCGCGAGCTGCCCGCCTCACCCCAGGAGGCCAAGGAGCTGGAGGAGGCGGTCCGCTGGGCGTGCCAGACGGTCGTCGACAAGGAGGACTACGAGATGGCGACGCGGGCCGGCCTCGGGCTGCGCTCGCCGTTCGTGCCGAAGACGCTGGTGTTCGGCCGCAACGAGCCGGTGATGCAGCACATGGCGCGCACCCTGCGCCAGGTCCTGGGCTCGGCCGTGGCGCAGCCGGCATGAACGGGACCGAACCGCTGGCCAAACCGCTCGCCGGGCGGGTCGCCCTGGTGACGGGCGCGGCTCAGGCGGCTGGCCGCGGGTATGCCCGCGCCCTCGCGGCCGCGGGCGCGCAGGTCGTCGTCGCCGACCAGTTCCTCGACGCGGGCGCGGAGACGCTCGACCTCATCGAGAAGGACGGCGGGACCGCCCGGTTCTGCCATCTCGACGTCACGGACGAGGCCAGCGCGCAGGGAGCGGTCGCGTTCGCCACGGCGGAGTTCGGCCGGCTCGACGTGCTGGTGAACAACCCGAACCGCTACCGGGACACGACGTACACCCCCCTCGCGCAGATGACGACCGAGCACTGGGACACGACGATGGCGGTGATGGTGCGCGGGACGTTCCTCCTCTGCAAGGCCGCGGTCCCAGAGCTCGCCAGGTCACCGTGCGCGGCGATCGTCAACCACACCTCGTCGGCCGCCTACGGCGTGCGCAACTGGCTCGACTACGGGACGGCCCGCGGCGCGGTCATCGCGATGACGAAGTCGCTGGCCAAGGAGCTGGCCCCGCTGGGAATCCGGGTCAACGCGCTGTCGGTCGGCTCGATGGCGGCCGAGGCGATCGCGCTCGGCGTGCTGGAACGCGAGGAGCAGATGACGGGCACCCCGGAGTTCCGCATGCAGCTCATCGGGCGGGTCGCCACCGAGGACGACGTCGCCGGCCCGGTCGTGTTCCTTGCCAGTGACGCCTCCCGCTACATGACCGGCCAGACCATCTCCTACGACGGCGGCAAGTTCTTCCTCGGTTAGGACGGAACCGCGATGGAGCGCCTGACTCCCCAGCAGGTGATGGAGACGCTCGCGGCGTCCTGGCGACCCGACGCGATGAGCGACCCGGCGACGGCCGAGCGCTGGGTGACGTTGTTCGCGGACCACATCGTGCTGGTGGAACCGGCGTCGCTGCCGCACGGCGGCGTCCACCGGGGGCTCGACGCGTTCCGCGCCGTCCAGGCCGGCATGCGCGAGCACTGGGAGCAGCGCATCGAGGGCACCGAGTACTGGCGGTGCGCGGAGGATCTTTACGCGCTGCGGATCGTCATCCGGTGGACGGCTCGGGCCACCGGCCGGTCGATCGTCCTGCCGATGATCGACCTGATTCGGATCCGCGGCGGCCAGATCGTCGAGATCGAGGCCTTCGTCCACGACACGAAGGCCCTGCTAGACACGCTGGGATAGCGACCCACCGCGTCGCGTGCCTCCCGGCTGAGTCCCCGCCTGCTGGGCGAATGCTAAACGAGCGCTCACTTATTGCTATTCTTCTCGCGGAATGGCCGAGGACCCGTCGGTGTCCAGGCCACTGACGTTCGTGAGGTGGAAGATGGACGTGACGGCGACGCCGCCAGGCCCGGCCGAGGCCGCGATCGACGACGAGTGGGTCGAGCACCACTTCGACCACCAGTCGGCCGCATTGGCCCAGGACTTCCATCCGACGCTGGCGCGTGCCCGCTCGCGCTGCCCGGTCGCGCACAGCGACCAGCATGGCGGCTTCTGGGTCGCCACCGGCTACGAGCAGGTGCTCGGCATCGCCCAGGACTGGGAGACGTTCAGCTCCGCCGACGGCATCACGATCGCGGCGACGGAAAAGCACACGATCCTTCCGGTCACGATCGACCCGCCGCTGCAGCGCGAGTTCCGCCGCGTCATCAACCCCTCCTTCCGGCCCGTCGTCGTCGCCGAGTGGGAGAAGCAGACTCGCGACCTGGTGAACCGGCTCATCGACGGCTTCATCGAGCGCGGCGAGTGTGACTTCATGGCCGACTTCGCCCGGCCACTGCCGGGGCTGGCCTTCTTCGAGTTCGCCCTGCACGCGCCGTCGGAGGACCTCGCCCAGGTCAACGAATGGGCGATCACGACCGCGCAGCCCGTCCCCGAGGCGCGCGAGTGCATCTTCAAGCTCGCCGGCTGGATCGCCGAGCGCATCGCCGAGCGGCGCGAGACGGGACCGCGCGGCGACGTGATCGACGCGGTGATCGCCGCCGAGATCGAGGGCCGGCCGATCACCGACGCGGAGGCAATCGGCACCATCCACCTGCTCATTCTCGGCGGTCTCGACACGACGGCCGGCGCCCTCGGCATGTCGATGCTGCGGTTCTGCGAGCACCCCGAGATTCCGGAGCTGCTGCGCGCCCGGCCGGAGCTGATCCCGAACGCGGTGGAGGAGCTGCTGCGCCTCGACAGCTCGTTCATCTCGGTCGCGCGCACCGCCCGCCGCGACACCGAGGTGAACGGCCAGCAGATCAAGGCGGGCGAGCAGATCCTGCTGTACTGGGCCGCGGCCAACCACGACGAGAACKAGTTCGAGAACCCGGAGACGTTCGACGCGGAGCGCCCCCGCAACCGGCACATCGCCTTCGGCGCCGGCCCGCACCGCTGCGCCGGCTCGAACCTCGCCCGGATGAACCTGCGCATCGCCGTCGAGGAGCTCGTCAACCGCCTGCACGACATTCGGCTGGCACCCGGCGCCGAGGTCGGGTTCCACTCGACCTACAACCGCGCCCCGCTCACCGTCCCGATCACCTTCACCCCGGGGGTTCGGCTGTCACCAGCGGAAGCCGAGTAGGCGGCTCGGCCCGGGCCCGGCCCGGGCCGGTCCGGGCCCGTCGGTCCGCCGCCGGCGTGGTTCAGCCGACGAGGCGAGCGTCGGCGGCGCGGGCGCTCGCCACGTCGGTGAGGGACGACACGGTGCGCCACAGCCGGTCGATCTGGTCGGGCTCGGGGGAGCGCTGCCGGCGGGCGGCGCCGGCGACGATGACCGCCAGCTTCACGGTCGCCAGGACCTCGTAGTACGGCAGATGCCGCAACGTCGCCTCGACGGTCGGGGTGCTCTCGTCCTCGGAGTCCGACGGCGCGGCGTCGGCCGCGGCCGACGTGTCCGCGAGAGCGGCCGACGTGAGGGCATAACGCTCCACCAGGTCGGTGGCGGACGGCATCGCGGGGTTGGCGTCCGCGAGGTGGCCACCGCGGCCGGCCCACAGGACCCGGCCCGCGTCACCCCAGTAGCTGAGCAGTGCGCCCAGATCGGCGAGTGCGTCGCCGAGAGCGGCCAGCTCCCAGTCGAGCACGGCCAGTACTCGGCTGGGTTCGCCGGCCGCGTACATGACGTTCGCCAGGTTGTAGTCGCCGTGGACAAGCCGACGGGGTGCCGCCGGCGGGCGGCCGCGTTCCAGGATGTCGAACAGCGTGTCCAGCCCCGGTAGCGGCCGCGCGGGGTCCTGGGAGAGCCCCCATTGGCGCCGCCACCGCCGCAGCGTCCGGTCGAGGAACGACTCCGGCCGGGCCAGCTCGCGTAGCCGGTTCCGCTCCGGACGCACCGCATGCACCGAGGCCAGCGTGTCGGCGAGCGACAGGCCGACCCGGCGGGCCGTCTCGGCCGGCAGCGCGGCCAGCTCGGCCGCGCTCGCGTGGATGACGCCATCGAGGTGGCCCATCAGGTAGAAGGGCGCGCCGATCACCTCGGGATCCGAGCAGGCGGCCACCATCCGCGCCACCGGAACCCCGGTCGGCGCGAGCGCCTCCTGGATGCGGTACTCCCGCACGACGTCGTGCGCCGTCGGCAGCGCGCCGCTGACCGGTGGCCGCCGCAGCACCAGGTCGAGTCCCGCGCCGCGCACCCGGAACGTCAGGTTGGAGGCGCCCCCGGCCAGCTGGACAACCTCCAGGTCGCCGCCGTCGGCGTCGGCCGGAAGGAGCCGTTGCGCCCGCAGCCACCCGGCCAGCCTGCTCACCGGCACCGCCTGCTCGACCAACCCCTCGCTCACCGTGGAACTCCCGCCGTGAGCGCGGATGCCGACACGAATTCCCAGTCCATGGCCACTCCTGTCGCGGGGAGAGCCCACCGGCGGCCGCGCGGCGGGGCGGGCCCAGACGCACGCGGCAGGCTACGGCACCCGGCCGCGCCGACGCACCTGATCAGTTGCCCGTGGAGGTGGGCAGGACAAGACTCCCCTTGCGTCGGCTGAGGCGAAGGCACTGCTGCCCCGTCGGGTGACCTGGCGGTGGCGACTGCGGCCGGGAGGTGGGTACGAGGTGAGTGAGGCGACCGAGGAACGTGCCGGGCACTCGAACGACGGGGTGCCAGGGGACGGGGCACGGATGTTCTTCTACGACTCGAACACGTTGCCGTATCGGAGCAACCAGGAACTCTCCGAATGGTTACCGGAGGACCAGCGGGAGGTCTTTCTCGACGCCGTCGGGCGCGACATGCTTTCGACGACGATCCTGCTGTCGCCGACCATGACGGTCGTCCGGTCGAGGGTCGGTCCTGGCGCTCAGGTCAAGCCGCACCGGCACGGCACGCACCAGCTCACCTACGTGCTGTCCGGTGAACTCCGTTACGGAAGGCGGATCACCCGGGCGGGCCAGGGTGTTTTCACGCCGAACCAGAAGTACACCTGGGTCGCCGGCCCGGAAGGCGCCGAATGGATCGAGATCCACGACGGCACCCCCAAGCCCTACGACCTGGACTGAGCCTTATTCGCCTTGTTCGTGGCCTCGTTCGTGGCCTTGTTCGCGCAGGCGGGCGGCGTAGTCGTCGCGGCCGGCGGAGTCGATGAGTTCCAGGCGGAAGCCGTCGGCGCGGACCAGGTAGGCGAAGAGGGCGGGGCGGCCGTTCTCGTCCGGCTTCGTCATCTCCAGGCGCCAGCCGTCGCTCGTGAGCCGGGTGATGTCGGCCGCCAGGTCGTCGGTCCAGTAGGCGAAATGGTGCAGGCGCGGGCCGGCGGTCTCCCAGATGGTGCCCGGTTCTCCCGCGATGAGGTCGAGGTGAATGGGGCCCTGCCGGGAGACGCAGGACGTCGGCCGCGGCTGCGGGACGCCGTCGACGGTGTGGAACAGGCCCGCGCCGGCCGTGGGCGTAGTCCAGGTGATGCCCAGCGCCCGGGTGAGATCCCGCATCGAGGCGCCGAGGTCGTCGGTGGTGATGCCGATGTGGAAGGGCACCGCGTCCATGACCGCTCCCGGTAGAGACCCGCGCCAGCCACGGCGCGCCGTCGGCCCCGGGCGGGCCGCCGCCGGCTGCCGTCACAGGGGCGTTGACCGCGCCGAAACGTCGACGCTACTTTTCCTCCCGTTGCATGCAAGACTACCCTTGCATCGCTGTTTGGGAGGCCTGGATGGCGCCGTACCCGACCTCGACGTTCGACCACCTGTCCCCGGCGGTCGCCGGCCCGGCGTACTGGGACGCGGTCCGGGAGCTCGCCGGCCTCGGCCCGCTGACCTGGGTCGAGAGCGGTCGCGGCTACTGGGCAGCGACCTCGTGTGACCTCGTGCTGCGCATCGCGCAGGACTGGGAGACGTTCACCTCGACCGAGGGCGTGTCGATCACCCGCCCGGGGTTCGACCTGATGCCGCGGCTGGTTCCCATCGAGCTGGACCCGCCGCGCCAGCGCGCCTACCGCCGCCAGGTCAACCCGCACCTCACGGTGACGTCACTCGCTCACCTCGAAGACCCGATCAGGGGCGTCGCCGACGAGCTGATCGACACGTTCGTCGACGCGGGAAGATGCGATCTCGCGGTCGACTTCGCCCGCAAGCTGCCGGGCACCGTCCTCTTCCGGCTGCTGTTCCAGGCGACGGACGAGGACTTTCACGCCGTCGAGCCCGCCGCGCGCGCCATCAGCTTCGAGTCGGACCCGCGGAAGACGGCCGCCGGCGCGGCGACGTTGCGGGCCTGGGCCGCCGGCGTCTTCGAGAGCCGGAACGGCCAGGCGAAGCGTGACGACGTGGTGAGCGCCGTCCAGTGCCTGAACGACTCGGGCGAGACGTTCGTCGACCACGAGTTTCTGTCCGGCCTTCAGCTGCTCATTCAGGGTGGCATCGGCACGTCGGCCAGCGCCATCGGCGCGACCATGCGGATCCTCGCCGAGAATCCGTCCCTGCAGGCGGCCGTCCGCGCCGACCTCTCGCTGGTGCCGGCGCTGGTCGAGGAATGCCTGCGGCTGGAGACACCGCTCCCGCTGATGTTCCGCACGGCGACCCAGGACGTCGAGATCCTCGGCCGACCCATCAGGAAGGGCGACAAGGTCGGCCTGTTCTTCGGCGCGGCGAACCGTGATCCCGCGGTCTTCGAGCGACCCGACGAGGTGGTTCTCCACCGGCCGCGCAACCGGCACCTCACCTTCGGCGCCGGGCCGCACCGCTGCGTTGGCTCGAACCTCGCCCGGTTACAGGTCCGGGTGGCGATCCGCCGGCTGTTGGAAAGGCTCGGCCCCTTTCACGTCCCCGCCGGCGCCGAGATCACCTATTTCAGCCTTCAGGCCCGGGGACCGGCGTCCATCCCGCTCGTCTTCGAGCCCACGTGACGCGCGACGCCGTGCCGCGCGACGCCGTGCCGCGCGACGCCGTGACGAGTAACGCCGTGACGCGCAACGCCGTGACGCGCGACCCTTTGTCCGCCCAGGGCGCGCGTATCGCCGGTGCCCGCGTCGCGGCTGCGTAGTCTGGCGCCGTGAGCGCGAGCCAGGGGGCCACCGATCAGGGGACCTCGCGCCAGCAGGCCACGAACCGGGCCATCCGGCCGCCGGGATCGCGGCGGACGACGCGTGACCGGATCCTCGAGGCGGCGATGGACGTCTTCGCCGAGGCCGGGTTCACCGGCGCCACCATCAGCGAGGTGGAGCGGCGCGTCGGCCTGGCGGTGGGCACGGGCAGCCTCTACCGGCATTTCCCGTCCAAGGAAGCGCTGCTGACGGCCGCCGTGGAGCGAGAGGTCACCCGTCTGCGCGCCGAGATGGCCGAGAGGCGCGCGGCGATTCCCCCGTCGGTGGACCCGGTGGAGCACCGCCTGCACGTCTACGAACAGCTGCTCGCGGACATCCGCCGTTTCGACCGGCTCTTCCGGCTCATGCTCAACGAGGGCGACCGCGTCCCCGAGCTGCGCGCGGCGATCTGGACCGCGCTGCAACGGCCGGTTCTCACCGAACCGCGGGACGAGGACGTGGTCGACGCGATCGCGGTCAGCGCGCTGGGCGGCTATCACCTGTTCTCGACGATGCAGGGCCACCCGTTCAACGGCGTCGGCCAGGAGCAGTTCCTGCGCACCCTCGTCGACCTCACCCGGCAGCGGGCAGAGGAAACTGCCGTACCCGCCGCCGAGCAGGGCGACTAGCCCGCGTCAGGTCAGCCCAAAGGGCGCGCGACGATGGCGGAGCCTCGCGCGCCCGGAGG